>JAYVTX010000237.1:0-3369 GCA_043788425.1 Rhodospirillales bacterium | reverse complement strand
CTAGCGGCCATGTTTCGCGACGCCGGGTTCGGCCGGGTCAGCGTCCGGAACCTGACGGGCGGGATTGCGGCCATTCACCGGGGCTGGCGGCTGTGAAGTCGGTCCTGCTCATCGTCTCGGGCGGGATTGCGGCGTATAAGGCGCTGGAGCTGGTGCGGCTGCTGCGGCGCGACGGCGTGGGCGTGCGCCCGGTGCTGACGGCAGGCGGCGCGCATTTCGTAACAGCTATGAGCCTGCAGGCGCTGGCGGAGGCGCCGGTCGCGACGGACTTGTGGTCGTTGGATGACGAAAGCCGCATGGGCCACATCGAATTGTCGCGCGCGGCCGATTTGGTGGTGGTCGCCCCGGCCAGTGCAGACATCTTGGCGCGGATGGCGGCGGGGATGGCGGACGATTTGGCAACCACGCTGCTACTGGCGACGAACAAGCCGGTGCTGGTCGCACCCGCCATGAACGTTCGCATGTGGGACCACGCGGCAACAGTCGCGAACATGGCCACACTGCGCGCCCGCGGCGTGCGGTTCGTGGGTCCGGAAGAAGGGGCGATGGCCTGCAACGAGCACGGCATGGGCCGGCTGGCGGAGCCCGCAACGATCGTGGCCGCGATCCACGCGCTGCTGGGTGCCGGGGCCGGTCCGCTGGCGGGACGGCATGCGTTGGTGACCAGTGGCCCCACGCATGAGCCGATCGACCCGGTGCGATATTTGGCCAACCGCAGCAGTGGGCGGCAGGGGCATGCGATCGCGGCGGCACTGCATGCACTCGGTGCGCGGGTCACGCTGGTGACAGGCCCCGTCGCCGTGCCGGACCCACCCGGCGTCACGATCCGGCAGGTGGAAACCGCGGCCGAGATGCTGGCTGCCTGCCAGGACGCGCTGCCGGCCGACGTCGCCGTCTGTGCCGCGGCGGTCGGCGACTGGCACGTGCTGACGCCGTCCCCATCGAAAATGAAGAAGGTGCCGGGTCAGGATGCGCCGACGATCCAGCTCGCGCCCAACGCGGACATTCTGGCGACGCTATCTGCGGCTGGGCCGCGGCGGCCGCAGCTGGTGGTGGGGTTTGCGGCGGAGACGGATGCGGTGCTGGAGCATGCGGGTGGCAAACGGGCGCGTAAGGGCTGCGACTGGATTGTGGCCAACGACGTGCGGCCCGAAACGGGCGTCATGGGCGGCGACGTGAACCAGGTGCACGTGGTGACCGCGGATGGGATCGAGAATTGGCCACTGATGGCCAAAACCGACGTGGCAGCGCGGCTGGCGGACCGGATCGCGGCGGCCCTGGTATGAACGCCCCCTTTTGCATCCAGGTTGTGCGCCTGCCGCATGGCGCGGACCTGCCGCTGCCGGCCTATGCGAGCGCGGGCGCAGCCGGGTGCGATTTGCTGGCGGCGGTAAGTGCGCCTGTAACGATCGCGCCGGGGGCACGCGCGCTGATTCCAACCGGCCTATTGATCGCCATCCCGGCCGGGCACGAGTTGCAAATCCGGCCCCGGTCCGGCCTGGCGCTACGCCATGGCATTATGGTCGCCAACAGCCCCGGCACGATCGACGAGGATTACCGGGGCGAATTGCAGGTCATTTTACTCAATGCCAGCGACACGATTTTTGTGGTGGAGCGTGGCCTGCGCATGGCCCAGGCTGTGCTGGCGCCGGTCGTGCGGGCGGCCTGGGTGGTGGTGGACCAGTTGAATGGCACCGTCCGCGGGGTCCACGGTTTCGGCAGTACCGGTCACGGAAGTGACTTATCGGGCTCGGCTGACACGGACGCCCATAAAGGCTAAAGCCCTCTTCGCTTAGAGGCACGGAGGCCCGCCATGTCCGAGACTTCATTCCCGGCCTTCGCGGGTGCCCGGCGGCTGCCCAACCTGTTTGACGTCGTCGCCGCCGTCTGCATCCTGGGCGCACTCGTCTATGTCCTCGGCGTCGCACGCGGCACCCTGGCCCCGCTGGATGCACCAGAGGCGACGACCATCGTACTCGATCCGTGGGCGCTGCCGGGCTATGCGGTGCGTACGACGCTGCGGATGTTTGCGGCCTTGTTTTGCAGCCTGGTGTTCACCTTCACCTACGCAACCTGGGCCGCCAAAAGCCGCCGCGCGGGGCTAATCCTGATCCCGATCCTCGACGTGCTGCAATCCGTGCCGATACTCGGGTTCCTCACGTTCACCGTCGTGTTCTTTATGAGCCTGTTCCCCGGCCGCGTGCTGGGTGCGGAGCTGGCGGCGATATTCGCCATTTTCACCAGCCAGGCCTGGAACATGGCGTTCAGCCTGTACCAGTCGCTGAAAACCGTGCCCGCCGACCTCGATGAAGCAACGCGCAGCTTCCGCCTGACGGCTTGGCAGCGGTTTTGGCGGCTGGAGGTGCCATGGGCCATGCCCGGCCTCGTGTGGAATACGATGATGTCGATGTCGGGCGGCTGGTTCTTTGTTGTGGCCAGTGAGGCGATCAGCGTGGGCGACGTTACATGGAAGCTGCCCGGCATCGGCAGCTACGTCGCGCTGGCCATGGATGAGGGCGACATCGCAGCCGTCGGTTACGCCATTCTGGCCATGCTGATCGTGATCCTGGCCTATGACCAGCTACTGTTCCGCCCGCTGGTCGCCTGGTCGTCCAAGTTCAAGTTTGAGCTGACGGCTGCCGAGGACGTGGAGGACCCGTGGGTGCTGAAACTGCTGCGCCGTACCCGGGTATTACGGACGCTGTCGGGCGGGCTGGGCCATGTCTTCGACACGATCGGCGGTGCGCGCCTGGCGGGCCGTCCCCGTCGGCGCCCGGCGGTGGCACGCGCCCCGTCCAAGCTGGGCGATGGCCTGTTCATCGCCGTCCTGGTTGTGGCCGTCCTGGTCGCCGCGACAACAATCGTACGCTACGTGGCGGCGTCGCTCGCCTGGACCGACTTGATTGAGGCTTTGGAGCTGGGCCTGATCACCTTGTTACGCGTTGTGGTGTTGATGGTGCTGGCGACGCTGGTTTGGGTTCCGATCGGCGTGTGGCTGGGGCTGCGGCCCAAATGGGGCCGGCGCATCCAACCGTTGGCCCAGTTCATGGCGGCGTTCCCGGCTAACCTGTTCTTTCCCGTATTCGTCGTCAGCATCGTCTATTTCAGCGGTGACCCAGACATCTGGCTGACGCCGCTCATGATCCTGGGCACGCAATGGTACATCTTGTTCAACGTGATCGCCGGCGCCAGCGCCTTCCCCGGTGACTTGCAGGAGGCTGCGGCCAACTTCCGCGTCGGCGGCTGGCTGTGGTGGCGGCGCGTGATCCTGCCCGGCGTATTCCCCTATTACGTCACGGGCGCCATCACCGCATCCGGCGGATCATGGAACGCTGCGATCGTGAGTGAGGTCGTGTCCTGGCGCGGCAC
>JAYVTX010000236.1:0-3237 GCA_043788425.1 Rhodospirillales bacterium | reverse complement strand
TTCCGGGGAGAACCTGGACAGAGTCTGGCCAACTGGCCTGACAATTCGGGAGTCTGAGGAGCTTCATAAGCACGTCATAGACGGCGCACGCGTATTCTTTGTGATTTCGGTGTTCGCTCATTTCTTGGCGTACATCTGGTCGCCCTGGCTACATTGAGGGAGATAGGTTATGAACCAAGGTAGAATTTGGTGTGTAGTTAACCCGAGTGTGGGTCTACCACTTCTTCTCGGCAGCGTTGCTGTCACGTCGTTAATTGTTCATGCCTCAGTCATGACGCATACGACATGGATGTCGTCGTACTGGTCCGGCTCGTGGCGTAACCGGGCGGCCGCGATCGACGGCCCGCCGGCAAATGTGGCCACCACAGCGGCCCACAGCGCGCCTGGCTTCTCGTTCACCGTCACACCCGTGGCCGGCGTGCCCGGCAAGAGCGAGGCGTCGTTCGTGGTCCAGGTCAACGCCAACGCGGTCGAGGCTACGGAGGCCAGCACAGTGGCCGCGCCTGCCGTGCTCGCTTCAGCATCCCCGGGACCGCAGTAATCCCATCCTGTCAATGCGTGGCGTGACGGCCGGAACTCAAAATCCGGTCGCTACGTCAGACGGCACGAACGATCGACGCCGCGGTCGTTTGCCAAACCAGCCGGGTCTTGGCTTTGCCGTGATCGGGACGGTCCCCATAGCTCTGTTGGAGCTTGTGACCTATGAACCGCATCAGCCGTAGCGTTATGCGAGCCTGGGTTGGCATGGGCTCCCGCTTCTTGCCGTTTGCAGATGCGGCCACGCCGGACCTGCCGCTTTCGCGTTTATTGCGGCTGTCATTATTTCAGGTTTCGGTCGGCATGGCCCTGGTGCTGCTGATCGGTACGCTAAACCGCGTGATGATTGTCGAATTGAATGTTCCGGCGTCGCTGGTCGGGATCATGATTGCCCTGCCGCTTCTATTCGCGCCGTTTCGAGCAGTGATCGGCTTCCGGTCCGACAATTATCGTTCTGCGCTCGGGTGGAAGCGGGCTCCGTTCATTTACCGCGGCACGATGGTACAATTTGGTGGGCTGTCGCTCATGCCCTTTGCGCTGCTGGTGCTGTCCGGCTCGGGCGATGCGGGGCAGGCGCCCATGGGCATCGGGCTGCTGGGTGCCGCGGCAGCGTTTTTGCTGGTGGGCGCCGGATTGCACACGACGCAAACAGTGGGCCTGGCGCTGGCCACCGATCTGGCTGCTGCCAAGTCGCAACCCAAGGTCGTCGGCCTGATGTATGTGATGTTGCTGCTCGGCATGATTGCCAGCGCACTGGCGTTCGGCGCGCTGCTGGTCCCGTTCAGCCCGGGCCGCCTGATACAGGTTATCCAGGCGGCCGCGGTCGCGACGATCCTGCTCAACGCCGTCGCGATTTGGAAGCAGGAGCCCCGGAATAGCAAGGCTATGCTGCAGGTGCGAACGACTGCACCCAGCTTCCGGCAATCATGGGACAGTTTTACCGCGGGGCAGCACGCGTTGCGGCGTTTGCTGACCGTGGGTCTGGGTACGATGGCGTTCAGCATGGAAGACGTCTTGCTGGAGCCGTATGGCGGCCAGATCCTGAACCTTAGTGTTGGCGACACGACCAAGCTGACGGCAACGCTGGCGATCGGTGGGCTACTGGGCTTTGGGTGGGCGTCACGCGTGCTGGGCCGCGGCGCGGACCCGTTCCGGATGGCGGCCTATGGCGCGCTGGCCGGTGTGCCGGCGTTTGCGGCGGTTATTTTCGCCGGGTCATGGTCCTCACCCTGGCTGTTTGCCGCCGGCACGGGACTGATCGGATTTGGCGCCGGCCTGTTTGGCCACGGGACGCTGACGGCCACCATGGGCCTGGCACCACGCAGCCAGACGGGCCTGGCGCTCGGCGCATGGGGGGCGGCGCAGGCTTCGGCGGCGGGCCTAGCCATCGCGCTGGGTGGCATCATCCGTGATGTCGTGGCCAGCTTCATCACGGCCGATGGACCCGGGGCGGCGATGTCGTACGATGCGGTCTATGGCATCGAGATCGTGCTGTTGCTGGTGACTTTGGTGACGATGCTGCCCCTGCTACGGCCCCGAACCGGTATCGTGCCTGACCTGACGTGCCAACCGCTGCGCCGGACGTTCGACGCAAACTGCAATGCCTCGCTGGGCGAAATGGAGCGACCATGACCCAAACGGTAAGCCGGATTTATCAAGCGCGTGAGAATGCCAATGCGGCTGCTGCTGCGCTGGAACAGGCCGGGTTCGACCCGGGCGCGATCCATGTCGTGGAACCCAATGTCGTCGGATCGGCCGCCGCGTCGGACGAACAGATCGCCACGCGCGTGCGGCAAAGCGGTGTCGCAGCCAGCCACGCCGACCTGTTCGCGGATGCGATCAAGGCCGGGGGCACGTTGGTCAGCATTCAGGCGCAATTCGGCACCGCGGCTACCGCCACCCGGATTTTGGAGCAACACGGCCCAACCAGTACCGGGCTTCCCGAACAGGGCCACCATGACGCCGCACCCGAACCCGCCGCCCCGTTCTCATCCGCATGCGGGATGACGGTGCTTGTCCACAATCCAACGCCGCTTTCCTCGCTCTTGGGCCTCGCGGTGCTGTCCACAAGTGCCCCTAGGCGCCGGTCCGACGACGAGCTGGTGGACAACCCGGCACCGTTTTCCAAGATCGTGGCCGCACCTGTCCTGACCGACCGGCCGGCGATGCTGTCGTCCAGCACGGGGATGCCGGTCTTGCTGGATAAGTCGGCCCCACTTTCCGCGCTTCTTCATGTGCCGATACTCACGAAATCATCCGCGACGACCGGGCAGGTGCTGCCGGATAAACCTTCGCCGTTCTCGTCGGCCCTTGGCCTGAAGCTGCTGTCGAATGATCCCGCGCCGCTATCTCGGCTACTCGGGTGGCGTGTGTTGTCGGATGACCCGCAGCCCTAGGCAGTCAGGCCTGTAGGTACCGGACGGTGTCGCGCGCGATCACGGCGCAGGTCAGCGGACCGCCCGCGCCGGCACCGGTATCGACACATAGGCGCCATCGCGTAAGCACGGGCGCCCGGCCCGGCGTGTGGCCGTGCACGACGAACCGGCCCGGCGTGTCCGGCAAAGGTGGCCCACGCCAGCGCAGGAACGGCTCGCGCATGTACAGCAAGTCCACCCGCGCCTGCGCCGCCCAGGCGACTCCCGGCCGCACGCCGGCATGAACAAACAGGCATTGCCCGGCGATCCAATGCAGGCGCAGCGA
>JAYVTX010000235.1:0-31704 GCA_043788425.1 Rhodospirillales bacterium | reverse complement strand
GATAGGCGGCCGCAGACCACCATGCCGATGGCCGCGGCGGCGTAGGGCAGCACGGTCAGCAAGCCGATGGTAAGCGGGTCGGACACGCCGGCACCCTTGATGATCGTGGGCAGCCAGAAGCCGACGCCGTAGAGACCCATAATAAAGAAGAAGTAGATGCCGCAAAGCTGCCAGACCCGGGGGTTGGTGAAGCCATCGCGCAGGGAGTGCGACTGCGCCTGTTGCCCATCGCGACCGATGTTATTCTTGAGCGTGGCCTTCTCATCAGCCGCGAGCCAGGACGCACGGTCGATCCCGTTATCCAGCCGGGCCAGCACGACGACGCCGAGGACGAGCGAGGGAAGCGCCTCGATCAAGAACATCCACTGCCAGCCGGCCAGGCCCTGCACGCCCGACAAACCAGAGAGAATCCATCCTGAGAGTGGGCCGCCGATCACACCGGCCACCGGAATGCCTGTCATGAAGAGCGCAATAATGCCGCCCCGGCGGTCGGACGGGTACCAATATGTTAGATAAAGGATGACGCCGGGAAATAACCCAGCTTCCGCCACGCCGAGCAGGAAGCGGAGGACATAAAACGTCGTCGGCGAATTGACGAAGGCCATGGCGGCAGAGATCAGCGCCCAGCTGACCATCACCCGGGCGATCCACACCCGCGCGCCGACCTTATGCAGGATGATGTTGCTCGGAACCTCAAACAGGAAGTAGCCGATGAAGAAGATGCCCGCGCCCAGGCCATAGACGCTTTCGCTGAAATGCAGGTCGCCCAGCATTTGCAGCTTGGCAAAGCCCACGTTCACCCGGTCGAGGTAGGCCGCGACGTAGCAGGCAAAGAGCAACGGCAGCAGACGCCAGGTCACCTTACGATAAAGGCTCGCCTCGCTGTCAGTGGCCGACCGCGGTAATGCGTATGCTTCCGATGCCATGTGTCCCCCACAAATCCCGCCCTTGTTTCAGGGCTTCGGATCAATCTGGATCGGGAACCAGATTTGACGCAAGCTCGCTTTTCTCAATACGAGATGAGTTTGATTCATGCGCCGACTTCCCAGCTTCCACGCGTTACGCGCCTTCGAGGCTGCTGCCCGGCTTGGTAGCTTCGTGCGCGCGTCGCAGGAGCTCCACCTTACAGCCTCTGCGATCAGCCACCAGGTCCGCGCGCTGGAGGAGCATTTTGGCCGCCAGTTGTTTGAAGCCGGGTTGCGGGCCAGGGTGCTGACCGATGACGGGGCACGTCTGTCGGCCGGGCTAGTCCATGCCTTCGACGCGTTGGAGATTGCCTGTGCCGAGGTGGTGCCGCGGGTGTCTGCATCGACGCTGAGCGTCCATTGCGCGCCGAGCTTTGCCGCCAAATGGCTCGGTCCACGGCTGTCTGGCTTCATGGAGCGACATCCCGCTATCGCAATCCGGATGTCGACCGGCGCGGGTAGCTACGACCTCGTCAAGAACGAGGGGACGGATGTCGCGATCGTCTATGGCGACGTGCCGGCTGGGGCCGGGATCTCGGCTGACGTGTTGGGGGAGGAGGGCATCGTCGCGGTCTGCTCACCGTCTCTGGCGGCTGGCCTGTCGGGGTACGGTCGCCGGTCCATGATGGCGCTGCCGCTGATCGAGTCGTCCGTTAGTCCCATCCGCTGGTCGGATTGGTTCGCAGCCAACGGCATGGGCCGGCATCCGCAGACGCCCACGACCGGCTTTGACCGCGGTGCGCTCGTAGTTTCCGCAGCCGTTCAATCGATGGGTGTGGCGCTGGAAACCGAGCGGTTCGTCGAGGCGGAGCTCGCATCGGGGCAACTGGTCATCCTCGGCGGCGGCCGGTTCCGGCCATTACGGCGTGTGCTGCACCGCCTATTGTCGCGAAACGGTCCCCACGTCCCGCACCGCGTGCGCGTTTTCCGGTCGTGGCTTTTGGAGGAGGCTGGCGTTCTGACCAGATCGAAATAGTCACTTTCGAGACGTAAAAGCGGTGCTGGGGACGCCGTCGGGTCGATGCGGGGGGCGTGTTGCGAATTGCTATTCACGTCATCGATTCCCTAAGGCTGGGGCGGCATTCGATGGCGTGAACGGCAGCAGATTTCAGAGTGACTTGGCGGCGCAACGGTCTACGATGCCCTTGCAGGCGCCTCTCAAGCCGTGCTCCATTACAGCCCACCCCTATTCGCATTCGGGAGCCAGTGCCGGTTACCGTGCTTTGAAATCTGCCCGCTGACTGTACAAGGCGTAATCGTCAAACTTATTGCGTAAGATGTTCCGAATTGCCGCTTACGCGTCGTCAGCTGTCGCAGCTCGCTTTGTCGATGTCCCTGCTGCCCGCAATCGGTCGGGCGGCAGGTGAAAGCTTTCCCCCAGACCCTGATCCGGGCCTGTGGCACATTGCCACGGCGCCGACGCGGGAGGGTTTTGCCTCGGGGCCGAGCGGCTCGGTATACTGGCGCGCCTACAGCGTACCCGGCAAAGTACCTGTGATCGTGCTTCATGGTGGGCCCGCCGCCGGCAATACCTGAATGCGTCCCTATGCAGAACTCGCCTCTGATCGAGAGGTTGTGCTCTACGACCAGAGTGGTTGTGGCGTGTCTGCAAAGCCCGCCGGCCTGTCCCATTATTCAGTGTCCCGCTATGTGGCCGAACTCGAGTCGCTACGCGTCCATCTGGGATATGACCGGGTCATTCTACTCGGTCACAGCTGGGGCGTGCTGCTTGCAACCGCCTACGCAGCAGCCCATCCGGCGAGGGTGGCTTCCTTGGTTCTGGCCGGTGGCGTCGCTGTAATGTCCGACTATCAAAAAGCGGCAGCACGCTGGCTGGCCGAGATGGGTCAGCCGACGGTCGAACTGGTGCGCCGGATTACGGCGAGTGGGCGGACGTCCGACCCTCGGTATCAGGCGTTTCTCGATCGGTATTATCATGCGCACGTGTTGCGGCTTAAAGTCTGGCCCGATTGGATTGAAGCGGCATTGGGCCAGCTCGACAGCAATCCCGTCTACCACTACTTGAACGGCCCCAATGAGTTTGCGATAACGGGCGCGTTGTCGTCGCTCGATCTCCGGGCGAAGGCCAAAGCTCTCAAAATGCCCGTGCTCGTGACATGCGGAGAGTTCGATGAGGCACCGCCATGGGCAGCTACCAGGCTCGCGGCCGCTTTCCCGAATGCACGGTTACGGCCATTCCCCGGCCTTTCTCACCTTTCGCATGTCGAAGATCCTACGACGGTGATCGGCGCGACATGTTCCTTCATTGAGCAGCAAACCTGACGGGCCGCAGATGATCGATACGGCAAGGGCCGGGTTGCCACGGGGACTGCCGTGGATTAACCGAGTGTCTGCTTCACGAACCGCCCTGCCTGCATGATTGCTGCGATGCGGGCGCCCTGAGTCTCCAGCACCGAAAAATCCTGCAACGGATCGCCGTCCACCACCAGTAGGTCGGCTTCTGCCCCGGCCTCAATAATCCCGACCCGGCCCTCCAAACGGCACAGTCGCGCGGCCAGAGTTGTCGCGCTGCGCAGAACATCGATCGGCGGCAGATGCCGCGCACGCAACGAAAACTCACCGGATTGATGCTGGTGCATTGGCCCCAGCAAGTCCGAGCCATACGCCATCGGCAGCCCGGCCGATTGCATGACCGCGAGCGAGTCGAACCCCGCCTGCCGCACCGTCTCGATCTTGGCGACACTGTCCGGTGGCAAGCCGAGCGACGCCCCCTCGATCGCCAGCCGCTCGTAGGTAATCAGCGTCGGGACAGCCACGCACCCGGCCGCCGCCGCCATTGCCGCCGTCTCGGCCGTAATCAGGTTACAATGCTCCAGCGAGTGGATGCCACATTCCACCGCCCGGCGGATCGCGTCGTCGGTATACAGATGCGCCGAAACGTACGTGCCGAGATTATGCGCCTCCTCAACCGCGGCCAGCAGTTCTTCCCGCGAATACTGCAGCATGTGGATCGGGTCGGCCGGTGACGCGATGCCACCGTTGGCCATGACTTTGATGAAGTCGGCACCCGCCCGCAGCTCCTCCCGTGCGGCCAGACGGACCGCGTCCACCCCATCGCACAGCCGGCCCATCGCACCGACCCGGTGCTGAAACCACGCGCGGTCGTCGGACCGGGGGCGGCTATCGCAATGGCCGCCCGTCTGGCTCAATGCCTTGCCGGAAATCACCAAGCGCGGCCCGGCTACGATACCCAGCGCCTGTGCGTCCACCAGCCCGCGATCGGCCCCGCCCACGTCGCGTACGGTCGTAAAGCCGCGCATGAGCATGGCGCCCATGATCTGCCCGGCCCGCAGCGCCGCCAATGACGAGGGTTGCGCCGCATTGGCCCCCAGATCCGCCATGCTGGCCACAACATGAACATGCGCGTCGATCAGGCCCGGCATCAGGACGCGGCTGCCCAGTTGGATTCGGTCGGCAGTCACGCCCGTGATCGGACGGTCCGATACCTCTCGGATGGTTGTGCCATCGACCAGCACTTCCATCCCATCCCGGACCTCGCCATCGCGGGGATCTAAGATGCGTCCGGCAAACAAAATCATTGGGGTAACTCCTCGGTGCCGAACGGATCATCGACGGACCGTGCCGGCGGTGTCAGCCAACGCGGCCCGACCTCGGTCATGGCAACGATGTCCTCAAGCCGCACGCCGAACTCGCCATAGATGCAGATCGTGGGCTCGATCGAAAAACACATGCCGGCCGCTAGTGGCGTGCGGTTGCCGCGAACGATCCAGGTCGCTTCATGCACATCCAGGCCGATGCAGTGCCCGGTGCGATGCGGCAGGCCCGGCGTGGCGTAGTCGGGCCCGAAACCACCCTCATGGATGGTGGCACGGGCGGCGGCGTCCACCGCCTCACACGCGGCACCAAGCTGGGCGGCGTCGAAACCGGCCTGCTGGGCGCGCTGCTCCAATTCCCAGATCTCGCGCTGCCGGGTTGTGGGCTCGCCAAATACGTAGGTGCGGGTGATATCGGACCGGTAGCCATGCACGAAGCAGCCCGTGTCGATCAGCACCATATCGCCATCGGCCAGCGTCTGCGGGTACGGCACGCCATGCGGGTAGGCCGTGGCCTCGCCGAACTGAACGGCGCGGGATGCGGGCTGCCCGCCCAGCCGGCGATGCGCGGCGTCCAGGAAGCCTTGCACGTCCGTCGTCGTCATGCCGGCCTGCAACGACCGCGCCGCCGCCTTGTGGACAGCGAGCGTAATGGCGTTGGCCGTTTCCATCAGCGCGATCTCTGCCGGCGATTTGATCATGCGGCAGGCCTCGGTAATCGCGGCCGCGTTGGTGAACGAGAACTGGTTGCCGGCCCGGCGCAGCCCATCGACGGTAAAAAACGGCGTCAGCGGGTCGATCGCCAGTGTGCCGGCTCCGATGCCCAGGCTGCGCATGGTCTCGATCACCAGCGCCGTCGGATCCTCATGCTCCTCCCACGTGCGGATGTCGGTTCCGAAACGGATCAACTCGCGGGTCTTGGGCCCCTCGAACGCCGGGCTGAGGTAGGTGACGTCGCCGCGGGCGGGGATGATCGCGCCATGCAGCCGCTCGGAAGCATGCAGAACGATGCCCGTGAAGTAGCGCAGGTTGGTGGAGGTATCGAGGTAGAGCGCGTCCACGCCCTGGGCCAGCATAAGCCGCTGCGCAGTCGCCACGCGGGCGTGCAGCTCGGCTGTCGCAATCGGTTGGGCGTCCGTTACCAAGGGCGTCATGCGGGCCAATTCGGCCGAAAACGTGGAGCCGCCTACGCCAAGGGTCATCGCACAGTCCTGCTTTGGTGGCGGAAGGCTAGGCACGGTGGCCGCGGCGCGCCAGCCCTGCCGTTTCCGTGCCCGCAAATGCCCGCTTGCCATTGCGGTGCGTCCGCGAAACACGCATCGTCGGCTTATGGCAAAGCCGGGCATCGCGCACATCGCCGTCGCCGAGGCCGCGGGGCGCTGGACCGTGCGCCTGCTGGTGGCCGCCGCGATCGCGATCATCTTCGTGCCGCTACTGCTGACGATCTATCTCAGCTTTTTCGACGAAATGCTGATCGTATTTCCGCCCCACGCCTACACGGGGCGCTGGTACGGCCTTATTTTGCCAGAGTTCGGCGGCGCATTGCGTACGAGCCTGCTGACGGCCCTGGTTGCTGTTGCGATCAGTGTCATCCTGGGCGTGCCGGCTGCTATCGGCCTGGCCGGGCGCCGGTTCCGCGGGCGGAGCGTGCTGTCCACGCTGTTACTGGCGCCGTTGACCATACCCGGCATCGCCATCGGCCTTGGCATCTACGTCGTGGCGGTGATGATTGAGGAACGGACGGAGTGGCCGCTCAGTGGCTCAACCCCCATCATGATGGCAGCGCACGTGCTGATCGCCCTGCCGTGGGTGGTGCGGCTTAGCCTGGCCGCCCTCGCCAATGCCGACCCGGCGGCCGGTGAGGCTGCGGCGAGCCTAGGCGCGGCACCCTGGCGCGTATTGTGGCGGATCACGCTGCCCGCCATGCGCGGCGGCATCGTGGCTGGCGCGCTATTCGCCTTCATCGTTTCGTTCGAGAACCTGGAGATGACGCTGTTTTTGACCGCACCCGGGATGACGACGCTGCCGATCGCGGTGCTGCAATACCTGCAATACCACATCGACCCGCTGGTCGCGGCCGTGGCGGTGGCGCAGGTCGTGGTGGTGGGCGGCGCGCTTCTACTGCTGGACCGATGGGTGCCCGTCGCGCGGGCAGTAGCATGAGCCGCCTGACCCTCGACCGGCTGGGCAAACGCTATGGCGCGGCGATGGCTGTGGACGGCGTGAGCCTTGATATTGCGGACGGCGAGCTGGTCGTGCTGCTCGGCCCGTCAGGCTGCGGCAAGACCACCACGTTGCGCATGATTGCCGGCTTCGTACCGGCCAGTACGGGGGACGTATTGCTGGATGGCGTCAGCATCGCAACCCTGCCGCCACACCGGCGGGACATGGGCCTCGTCTTCCAATCCTATGCGCTGTTTCCGCATATGAGCGTGGCGCGCAACATCGCCTTCGGGCTTGAGATGCGTGGCGTGTCCGGCCCGGCGCGTGCGACCCGGGTGGCCGAGATGTTGCGCCTGACCCGGCTAGAAACCTTGGCCGACCGCCTGCCGCGCCAGCTATCGGGCGGGCAGCAGCAGCGCGTGGCGCTGGCCCGGGCGCTGGCAATCCAGCCGCGCGTGCTGCTGTTGGATGAGCCGCTTTCAAACCTGGACGCGGCGTTGCGTGCCGACGTGGGGCGAGAGATCAAGCTGTTGCAGCGGGCCGCGGGGCTGACGACGGTGATGGTGACGCACGATCAGGACGAGGCGATGGCGATGGCCGACTGGCTTGTGGTGATGCAGGACGGCCGGGTGCAGCAATCCGGCACGCAGGAGGACCTATACGAGCGGCCCGCCACGCCGTTTGTGGCCGGGTTTATCGGGCGCAGTGCCATTATCGAGGGTACCCGACGCGGCGATGGCGCGTTTGCGGCCGGCGGCGCGGTGCTGCGCTTGGCCGGGCACTATGATGGAACCGGGCCGTGTACCCTGGCTTTGCGACCGGAACGGCTGGCGCTGGTCGAGCCGGGTACCGGGTCCGTGGACGGGATAATCGAGATGGGAAGCTACCTCGGTGCCATGCGGGAACACCTGGTGCGGCTTGGGCCGGCGCTAACGGTGCTGGTGCGTGACCCGACTGCCGCGCCCGGACGGCTGTACCCGGTGGGCACCGCGGTGGGTATGCGGTGGGATGTGGACGGCGAACGTGTGTTCGGTGCGGACGGGTCAGCAATGGTCCGGGTAAGTGCCGCGTCAATGATGGAACAAAGGAGCATCCAGTATGGCTGACTTTATCCCCACCCGCCGGGCTGTTCTGGCCGGTGCCGCCACCCTGCCATTTGTTGCCGGAACAGCGCGGGCGGCCGATGGCATCACCGTCGCGACCTGGGGCGGCGACTACGCCAACCTTCTGCGGGCCAACGTGGACGAGCCGCTCATGACGCCGCAGGGCATCGCTGTCACGCAGGATACGGGCGATGAGGACCCGCGGGTGGCAAAACTGTTTGCCCAGCGCAGGCTGCCGCGCGGGGCGGACGATGTCGTGTGCCTGCAGGCCGTCCGCGCCTACGAAGTACAGGACGCCGGGCTGCTCGAGCAGCTGGATGTGGAGAAGGTGCCCAATCTGGCCCACACGCTGCCGAACCTGCGAAGTTCGTTCTATGGGCCGCATATCTGGTCGCCCCAGGTTATCATCTACAACCCGGACCGCGTACCCGACCCGCCCAAGACGTTCACCGACCTGCTTGACCCAAAATGGAAGGGTAAAGTGGGCGTGGCCGATATCAACTACTTCTACATTATGATGGCGGCCGCCCTGGCCACGACCGGCGATCCGAACAAGGTTGAAGATCCGGCCGCCCGCGACCTTGCGCTAAAGCTGAACGCCAACGGTCTGCGGCTGTACCCATCGACCGACAGCATCGGCGCCGGCGTCCGCTCGGGTGAGATCGATGTCGGGCTGATGTGGCACGCGCGCGTGCTGATGTGGCAGAACGCTGGTATCCCCGTCCGCGCCCAATTCCCGACGGAGGGGTCGGTGCTGTATTTCTCCGGCATGGTTGTGCCGAAAAACGCGGCCAACAAGGCGGGGGCGTTCCGCTACATCAATGCCATGATGGAGCCCTCTGCGCAGCGCAGCTTTGCCGACCGGATGGGATATCAACCAACCGTCGCCAATGCACCGCTTGATGGCGCGCTCGGCCAGCGCCTGGCGTTGCCGAACCCCGCGCCGAATATGATGCTCCCGAATTACGGTATCGTCGGCAAATTACAGGGCCCGACTTCCGAGTGGTGGAAGAAGAACGTGCAGCGTGCCTGATGTTGGTGCCCTGACCTTCGCCGCTCCCGTCCGCCGGGCGGGGGCAGGGGCGGCGGTGCTACTAGGGCCGGCTACGGTCGCGGTGTCGGTCATGCTGCTTGTGCCGCTAGCGTTGCTGTTGCGGTTCAGCCTCAACATCTACGATGCGCGCGAGCTGATGATAGAGGCGGTGACGGGCGCCAACTACTGGCGGTTCGTTACCGATCCGTTCTACCGCGGTGTACTGCGGACGACACTGGGCGTGGCGGTAGCGTCAACCGCCCTATGCCTCATGCTTGGGTTGCCGTTGGCATATCGGCTCGCGCGCATGGGCGGGCGGTGGAAGTCCTTGTGCATGGTGGCCGTCGTGCTGCCGCTATTTGTCGGAAGCACCGTGCGAATGGTGGGGTGGATGATCCTGTTCGCGCATGGCGGCATGGTCGATACCGTCATGCGCCGGCTAACGGGGCAGGGGTTGGAGCTAATGTACACCACCTTCGCCGTCATATCGGGCGTGGTATCGATCACGCTGCCATTCGCGGTGCTGACAATGCAGAGCACGATCGAGACGATCGATCGGCGGCTGGAGGAGGCGGCGCTTAGCCTGGGTGCGGCACCCGGCCAATGCTTTTGGCGGGTGGTGTGGCCGCTGGCGCTCCCCGGTACCGCGACCGCGGGCGTACTTTGCTTCATCCTGGCGATGAACGCCTACGCCACGCCGTATTTGCTGGGCGGTCCGCGGTTTCAAATGATCGCGCCGTTGCTGTATTGGGAGTTCAGTACAAATAATAATTGGCCCTTTGCATCGGCGATGGCGTTGATGCTGATGACGGTTACGCTGACCCTAACGGCGCTAAGCGGCGTGCTGATCCCGCGGCGCTACCGCGTGTGAGGGCGGCGTAAACGAAGCTTTGTGGGCCAATGAAGAAGTTGTGCGCGGGTCTAGTGACTTCAGGCCGCCGCAGTGTTTGGAACAGGGTAAACTTCTAGGCCAAGCCTGCCCCAAGCACCGCCGGCTCCAACTCGATCCCAAGGGTTAGCGCTGCATCGCCTGCGTGTCGTCCGACCCTTATGGAATAGTGGCCTCCCTCAATCACGAACCGCTGCCGGCGGACGTCGAACCGGGCGAGCAGGCGCGGGTCCACGGCGACCTCGATCCGGCGGTGCTCGCCCGGCTCCAGCACCACCCGGCGGAAACCGCCTAACCGATGAACGAACCCATGCGCTCCCCCCCGGCCGACGTAGACTTGTGCCACGTCCGCACCAGCCCGCTTGCCATCATTGGTGATCGTCACGGCAGCCGTTACACGCGTTCCGTCGGTCGTGACGCTGGCGTCCGACAGCGCGAAATCGGTGTAGGACAGGCCGTAGCCAAATGGGAATAGCGGTGCGATCCCCTGTCGCTCGAACCAGCGGTAGCCCACGTCCGCGCCTTCGATATCGTAGTCTACGTGGAAGACGGGATGTGCGCGCCACTCGCTCGGTTCGCTGGTGGTGGTGGCAGGGTCGCGCTGGATTGGCCGCGGCAACTGCGCTTCCGACGCTGGAAAGGTGCATGGTAGCCGCCCGGACGGGTTCACGCGCCCAAACAGAACACCGGCGATGGCCGGTCCGCCGCCAGAGCCGGGATAGAACGCCACCAGCACGGCGGCCACCTTCGCCAGCCATGGCATCGTGACGGGCCCGCCGATTTCGAGCACGACCACCGTCCCCGGCTGGGCGGTTGCCACGGCGTCGATCAACCGGTCTTGCGCATGCGGCAGTGATAGGCCTTCGGCGTCCAGCCCTTCGGACCGCCATTCGGTCGCAAACAGCACGACGAGGTCAGCCGTTCGCGCCGCCTCCGCTGCGGCGGCAGGGTCGTGGCCGTCCAGGTAGTCTATGCGCGCGCCCGGCGCCGCGGCCCGGATCGCAGCCATGGGCGGTGACGGATGGTAGGTCCTCGGACAGTCCTCACCACAAATCGTCAGCCCCGGCTCCGTCAGGCTACCGAATGGCGTAACCTGCGACGATCCACCTCCGGCGAGAACGCCATAAATGCCGTGGCCGCCCACGATCAGGATCCGCCGAACCTGGCGGGATGCGGGCAGGGTATTTCTGTCATTTTTTAGCAGTACGATGCCCTGCTCTGCGGCATGTTCAGCAATGCGCTCGTGTGCCGCGACGTCGATCGGGCCGCCGGGGCGGGGCGGGTTATCGATCACGCCGACCGCGAACAAACTTCGCAGGATACGGTGGACCATGTTGTCGATCCGCGATTGGGGCACGCGCCCCGCATCAACCTCGATCGCCAACAATGCGGCGAAGAACTGGTCCGGCGCCCACTCCGCCCCGGATTCGGCGTCCAACCCGGCCAGTGCGGAGGCAGCGGCAGAATGGGTGCCGCCCCAATCCGACATCACCCAGCCCTGATACCCCCAATCGCCCTTGAGGACGGTGCCGATCAAGAACGGATGCTCGGCGGTGTAGGTGCCGTTGACTAGATTGTAGCTGGTCATCACGGAGCCGGGCTGCCCGATTTCGATCCCGATCTGGAACGCCAGCAGGTCCGACTCCCGCATTGCCGCTTCGGCTAGGTCGGAGCTGACGACCGGTCGTCCTGTTTCTTGCGCATTGAGCAGGAAATGCTTGATCGTCGATACGACACCCTGGGATTGAATGCCGGCGATCGACCGGCCGGCGATCACGCCCGTAAGCCACGGATCTTCCGAAACGTATTCGAAGTTCCGCCCGCAACGCGGATCGCGGATCAGGTTTGCGCCGCCGGCCAGCATAACATTCAGGCCCTTGGCACGCGCCTCCTGCCCGACCAATGCGCCGGTTTCGTAGGCGAGGTCCGGATTGAATGTCGCCCCAAGCAAAAGGGACGCCGGCAGTGCAGTCGCTTGATCGCCGGGGCGGACGTTGCCGGGGTTGGTCACGCCCAGGCTGGCGTCGCTTTGTTGAATGGCGGGGATCCCGAGCCGCGGAATGCCGGGGTAGTAGCCGGCCGAGCCAATTGCACCATCCGCCAGCGCTGGACTGCCTGCGGTCCGGCATCGTGCCGCCGAAAGCCAGGCGAACTTCTCGGCCTGGGTCATGGCCGATACGACCAGCGCGGCACGGGTTTCGGCCGGTAGCGTTGCATCAGCCCATGGGTGCCCGCCGGGTTCGGCACTGTCGGTCACCATGGCGAAGTCTCCACCCAGTTTAGTCAACGGCGCCACCGCGACCTCCTTTGTCGTACCGGCATGTCGTATGACGCACACCGAATATGCCCAAAACCATATCGCAGATCGCGCTGGATCGCGGTAACTACATTGTCGTGCGGACGCACTCAGGGCAGTGCGGACCCAGACCTTCTATTTGCAGCCTGTAACGAGGGCCGCGCCCCACCCGTGCCAGCGTTCCCGGCAACCTGGTTTGGGGCACTGTGGGCGGGATAATGTGAGACCGCACAAACTACGCGCGGTAGACGGCCCAGGTCTTGCAGCGCAAGTTGGTGTTGTTAACCATCAGCGAGGGGTCCTGCCAATGGCCGTTAAAGCAGTTGACGTCTTCGACTACGTTGTATTCGGGGCCACCGGAGACCTGACGCTACGCAAGTTGCTGCCCGCTCTCTATTACCGTTTCCGGGACGGGGTGATCCCCGACAACGCCAGGATCATCGGCGCGGCGCGGTCTGAATTGGATGACGCCGCATACCGGGCGCGGGCTGCGGCGGCGCTGGAAACGCATGTGGCAAAGGCAGATTACGATACCGAAGTAGTGACCCGTTTCCTCGGTCTAGTGCACTACGCGCGCGGCGATGTGACGAAACCCGGCGGCCTTGCGGCCCTCACGGCGTTACTATCCGCGCAGCCGGACCGGGTGCGGGTCTTCTACATGGCAACCTCGCCCGAATTGTATGGCCTGACCTGCCTCACCCTGCAGGAGGCCCACCTTGTGACGGCGCAGAGCCGGGTGGTGCTGGAAAAGCCGATCGGGCGCGACCTGCAATCGGCGCGGGAGATCAACGACGTGGTTGGGCGCGTGTTCTCCGAGCCGCAAATTTTCCGCATCGACCACTACCTAGGCAAGGAGACGGTGCAGAACCTGCTAGCGCTGCGGTTCGCGAACGTAGTGTTCGAGCGGCTGTGGAACGCCGACGTCATCGACCATGTGCAGATTACAGTGGGCGAAACCGTAGGGGTCGAGAGCCGGGGAGACTACTACGACAAGTCTGGCGCGCTGCGGGACATGGTCCAGAATCACCTGCTGCAACTCGTTTGCCTGCTGGCAATGGAACCGCCGCTAGACCTCAACGCGGACAGCGTGCGGGATGAAAAACTAAAGGTGCTTCGGGCATTGAAGCCGCTCGCCCCGCACGAAATCGGACAGGCGACGGTGCGGGGGCAGTACACCCATGGGGCGGTGAATGGGCAGGCGGTGCAGGGTTACCTCGCAGACTTAGGCCACGAGACAGGCGCGGACCGGACAAGCAAGACTGAAACTTTCGTTGCGCTGAAGGCGGAAATCCAGAACTGGCGGTGGGCAAACGTGCCGTTCTACCTGCGGTCGGGCAAGCGGCTGCCACAAAAGATGAGCGAGATCGTGGTCCAGTTTCGCAGCAGCCCATTTAACGTGTTCGGGCCGGATACTGGGCAGATTGCGCCAAACAAGCTGATCATTCGGCTGCAGCCGAGCGAGGGTATGAAGCTGGAGTTGATGACGAAAAACCCGGCCCCCGGCGCAATGCGGCTGAGCCCGACGCAGTTGGATATCAGCTTCGAAAAGGCGTTCGCGACGCGGTATCCGGACGCCTATGAGCGATTGCTGATGGATAGCGTGCGGGGCAACCCGACGTTGTTCATGCGGCGTGACGAAGTGGAGGCAGCCTGGACCTGGGTAGAGCCGATTATCGACGCCTGGGAAGAAATGCGGGAGACCCCGCGGCTATATGCTGCAGGCTCGTGGGGTCCAACCTCGGCCATTGCGCTGATCGAACGGGACGGACGGACCTGGCACGAGGATATTGGCTAACGGCGGCAGGTCCGCGCTTACTGCGCCGGATGCAACTGGTCGGGGCGAGAGGATTCGAACCTCCGACCTCTTGCTCCCGAAGCAAGCGTACTACCAGGCTGTACTACGCCCCGACCGAGCGGCGCATATAGACCGCGGGCCGGGTGCCCGCAAGCACTACGCCGAAGCGAGTATCGACAACCGAGCCATCACCGCTGGCACATCCGGTAGAACATCGAATAACTGCCCTGCATCAGGCGCGGCGAAGCCCCGGTCTATGGCCGAGCGGACCATGGCCAAATACGGCTGCGCCCAACCCGCGACGTCGCAGATCAGCACTGGTTTGTTATGCAGGCCGAGCTGCCGCCAGGTTGTGATTTCAATCGCCTCGTCATACGTGCCCAGGCCACCAGGCATGACCACAAACGCATGTGCCGCGTCGAACATCATGCGCTTGCGGTCGTGCATTGTGGATGTCAGCACCAGCCGCACCCCGCCCTCATGGGCAACCTCACGCCGTTGTAGGAAGTCGGGTATGATGCCCAGCACGTCACCGCCGCTGGCCAGCGCCGCGTCCGCCACAACACCCATCAGCCCCACCCGTCCGCCGCCATAGACCAGCCGCCAGCCCGACGCCGCGATGCCGGTGCCGAGTTGGGCGGCAGCATCGCGGTACACCGGATCGTTGCCGAAACGCGACCCGCAGAACACCGCGACCGAGTGGAAGGGCGCACCCGGGTATCCCGCCGAGGCGTTCAGGATTTCCCCCCGGCCCCGTTGGGGTCCCGGCTGGTTCCGCCCGATACGGCCTGATAGGTCGCGATGGCCAATGTAAGCGGTTCAAAGGGCTTGGTGATCACGAATGCCGGCTCCAGCGCCTCACCGGTCAGAAGCCGTTCGGGGTAGGCGGTGACGAAGATCACGGGCGCGTAGTGACTTGCCAGGATACGCGACACAGCAGCCGTGCCATCGCCTCCCCGACCGAGATTTATATCCGCCAGGATTAGACCCGGCCTGTGCAATTGCGCCATGTCAACCGCTTGTGCCTCACTTGTTGCCACCCCCACAACCCGGTGGCCACACCCGGCCACCAACTGCTCCAGGTCCATGGCAATGATCGGCTCGTCTTCGATGATCAGCACGTCGGTGGCTACGGCCGCGCGCAGGCTGTCGCGCGCCTCATGCAGCAGGCTTGCCGCCTCAATCTCCTCGGAACCGATGATCTGTGCCGCATGGGCGAGTGGTAGGTCCTCCAGCGCCGTTAGTAGTAGTAGCTGGCGCTGCTGTTGCGATAGGCCGTCGCCGACGAATGTATTCGGGGCGGCCGGGGCTAGGGCAAACGCACGGGTCACTGCGGCGTACAGGGACGATCGAGCATCCATAACCACGGGCGCCCCGTCTAAAATCACGGTCAGACTGCCGGCAACTAGGGCATCGCCCCGCTGCTGACTGCCAGTCAGAGCCCGCGCATACCGCCGGGCATAGGGCAGGGCGCGGATCAGGTCTTCGCGCTTCAGGGCGGTCATGGGCTGTCCTTTTTCCAAGCCCTGTAGTTTACGGTACGCAGTAAGATGGGCAAGCGCACGTGACAGATGGCGACGGGGCGGCCCCACACACTGCATTGCAGCGCCAGATTGGCACCCTGCTACCGGAGTTACGCGGCTTTGCCCGGTTCCTCGCGCGCGACCGCGTGGCGGCCGATGACCTGGTTCAGGACAGTGTTCTGCGGGCCTTCAACGCGCTCGACCAGTTTCAGCCTGGAACAAACCTCAAGGCATGGCTCTTCACCATCTTGCGTAATCAGTTTTACGAGCAGTTACGCCGCGCCCGGCGAGAAACGGCTATCATGGCTGAGTTTGCCGAAACCGATACGGCCATCGTCTCATCGCAACAGGCCCGGTCTGAAATCGCCGACCTGCAGGTACTGATATTTAAACTACCGCCCCTGCTGCGGGAGGCATTGATCCTCGTCGGCGCGCAAGGCCTATCGCACGACGAGGCGGCGGCTATTTGTGCGGTGCCGGTCGGGACGATGAAGGCCCGCCTATCCCGCGCCCGCGCCCAGCTGGCAGAGCTGTCGGGCTGATCGTGGCCCCGTCCGTGTTCGGAATCGAGGGGCTCGCACGATCACGCAACCGTTAGATCAAGGATGCAACGCCGCGCGCTGTCCGGCCATTGGTCTGTAACATCGGCTGTGGAGTGAACAAATGTCCGACACGATCCGGCAGGCCTCGATCCCAGATTTCCATGACCAGGTCATCGCCATCCTTCCAAAGTTGCGGGTCCAGGCCCTTGCGTTGACGCGCAATCGTTCGGCAGCAGAGGACTTGGTTCAAGACGCTGTTTGCAACGCCCTAGCCGCGTCGGCGAGCTTTATTCCAGACACGAACTTCGCCGCTTGGATGCATCGTATCCTACGTAACCGCTTTATCAGCAATTTGCGTAAGCGCCGGGACACAACAGACATTGACGATGTGCCGCAGAGCGCATTTGCAACAAACGCTGCCCATGAAGATCGGCTCGCGCTGAAGGAACTAGCCGCCGCGATGGGCCGCTTGCCCGTCGATCAGCGGGAAGCGTTGGTGATGGTAGTCGTCCATGGCATGAGCTACGAGGCGCTCGCTGAGTCGACTGGCTGCGCCGTTGGAACGGCCAAGAGCCGCGTATTCCGCGCCCGTCGCCAGTTGGAGAAGTGGTTGCTCGGTGAGAGCAAGCCCCGTACGCCACGCAAGATCAGCGTGGTGGATGAGACGCTGCAACGTTTGCGCAGCGAGGCGTCTGAGCGCCGCGCCGAATTCCAATAGAAACTTAAGCATGGTTGCTGCCGGGGCCTACTTTCCCGGCAGCCGCCATGTATGATTGCTCATGGCATCCGACGAGAACAAGAAACCTAATCCAGCGGAGATCCCAATCGTGCATCGCACAGTACCCCAAGGGGATGCCTTTGACCTGTGGTTGCAGCAAGGCTTGCACGAGCTGTTCGACGACATTGCGAACGAGCCTGTGCCGGAGGCCCTTCTGAAGATTATTGAGGCCGGGCGACCCAAATAAAGACGGTCGGTCGTGCACGCGGAATGGCCCGGTTTCCAGCTTACCGTGTAGTAGTCGCTTATGCGATTCTGTCGGCGGTTGTCGGGGGTGCCTCGTTCCTGCACCTGTGGGTGGTGGCTATCCTACTGTGGTTCGGTGGCGGGTTTATACTCGCGCATGTCGCACACCGCGGTAGCACCGTACCCATTGACGAGCTCCGCCACTCTATCGATCGGTGGCGAGGCGGCAAACCCTTTTCCTACGCATTTTCGTCGCGCACGGTCGCGATACGGCGGCTCGGTCACGCCTTTTATCGGGCGACGCAGGAGCTGGCACGGCGGCAAACCGTTGCGGCCCAGGCGACCCGGCTACAAGATCTGGCGATGCAGGAAATTCACCATCGCGTGAAGAATAACCTTCAGATCGTGGCCTCCCTACTCAACCTGCAGGCTAGCCGGATACGCCAGCCCGAGGCGAAGGCCGAGTTCCAGTCTGCCCGCGACCGCATTCGCGCGCTGGCGACCCTTCACCGGCATCTGTACGTTTATGGTGAGATCCACACGATCGATATGGGTGAGTTCCTGATCGAATTGTGTGAGCAGCTGTTCAAGGCGTTGGGTGAGACGCCGAACGGCCGCCTGAAGCTGACGATTGATGCGCCCGCGCTGAAGGTGTCGAGCGACCAGGCCGTTCCGCTGGCGCTAATTGTGACAGAGGCAGTAACCAATGCGGTCAAATACGCGTTCCCGGATGGCCGGACGGGAGCCATTTCCGTCTCGTTGCGAGAGGAAGATGGGATTGCCACGCTTGAAGTCACCGATGACGGCATCGGTATCCCGAGCGGCCGCCAGCAGACCGACGCCGGTGTGCGGGATGGCATCGGCCTGCAGCTTATTAACGGTTTTGCACGCCAGCTAAATGCGGCTCTGCTAGTGGAGGAGGTATTTGGCACGCGCTACGTAGTCACGCTCCCCCTACGGCAGGACCGGTTCGACAGCCCGTCCGTGACCGGAGCCTGATGGGCATATTGCGAAATCGCCCGGCACGCTGCACATCGGTAGGATGAACGAGCCCAAGATGGATCCCGGCCTGCACGCCCGCGTGACGGGCTGGCGTCGCCACCTGCACGCGAACCCTGGCCTCAGTCTGCAGGAGGAGGGGACGGCTGCTTTTATCTGCAAGGTCCTGACTGAATTGGGCGTCCCGTTTACCGCCGGCGTCGGTGGCCACGGTGTTGTGGCGACGATTGCGCGGGGCCCATCCAATCGCAGCGTCGGGCTGCGGGGCGACATCGATGCGCTGCCCATTACAGAAACAACGGGCCTACCCTACGCCTCGACCCGGCCGGGTGTGATGCACGCCTGCGGTCATGATGGCCATGCCGCCAGCCTGCTGGGCACGGCCGCCTTGCTGATGGCCGATGCGGACTGGACCGGGACAGTGCAACTCGTTTTCCAGCCAGCCGAGGAGGGGTATGGCGGCGCGCGCGCCATGCTGAAAGACGGCCTTATGGAGCGCTTTCCGATGGAGCAAATTTTTGGCTTCCATAACTGGCCGGGTCTGGCGGCAGGCACGATCGCCGTACATGCTGGCTCGGTTATGGCGGCGGCGTCGCGGGTCTACTACACAATTCATGGCCATTCCGGGCATGCCGCCATGCCGCACCAAACCCGCGACCCGGTCGTGGCGGCTGGGCAGCTGTTGGTCGGCTTGCAATCTATTGTCGCCCGGACCGTCGATCCGCTCGACACTGCCGTCGTGTCGATTTGCATGATCGAAGCAGGCACAGCCAGCAACGTCATCCCCGACCGCGTAACCCTGCGCGGCACATTCCGGACCCACACGCAGCCCGTGCAGAACCAGGTTGAGGCGGGGCTGCGTCGCGTTGCCGCAGGCGTTGCCCAGGCTGGGGACGTTACAATCGATGTGGGGATCGAACACGGGGTTTGCGGCACCGTAAATCATCCGGAACAGGCCAATTTGGCCGCCGAAACGGCCGCGAGCATGGGCGTACCCGTCCGTCGCGACCTGCCACCCAGCATGGCGGGGGAGGATTTTGGCTGGTTGTTGCGCGAACGTCCCGGTGCATTTGTCTGGGTCGGCAATGGACCCGCGGCGTCCGGGGCAGACCTGCATAACAGCGCCTATGATTTCAACGATGCGATCCTGCCAGTCTCCGCGGGGTGGATGGCTGCGGTGGCAAAGCGGGCTCTGGGCGCCTGATGCGCGGCGGCCGGGCACTGCCCTCGGCTGGCCGGGTCTGGTTGGATGGCGCGCGAGACCGGCGCGCGGCCCGGAACTTGGTTGCCCTGGGCGCGGCTGGCACGGTGATCGCGTGCGGGCAGGCGTGGAGCCTGGCCAAGCTGCTCAGTGCTGCGATTGGCGCGACGGATGTGCCAATCTTGCCTTGGGCGGCCGGGTTTATGATTCTCGCGATGGCCCGCATTGCACTAGCGTTCGCGTCGGAACGGGCAGCGGCCCGCGTGGGTGCGGCGGCGCGGCGGCACTTACGGTCGGGCGTACTAACCCGGCTAATCGCCGCCGGCCCCGACGCGCTGCGCCACCACCCCGGAGCCGCAGTCGCAACCCTGGCGGTCGATACGGTCGAGCAACTGGACGGCCTGTTTGCCCGATGGGGACCGGCGTCGGTCCTGGCGTTGCTATCCCCGGCCATCGTATTGGTGGTCGTGGCCGTCGCCGATCCGGGCGCATTACCGATCTTGTTGGGCACCGGACTACTGGTCCCGGCAGGGATGGCGCTGGCCGGCGTGGGCGCGGCCGCGGCGTCCCGTCAGCAATTCGCCGCCATGGCCCGGCTGCAGGTCCGGTTCTTGGATCGCCTACGGGG
Organism: Rhodospirillales bacterium; assembly: GCA_043788425.1. Taxonomy (GTDB): domain Bacteria; phylum Pseudomonadota; class Alphaproteobacteria; order Acetobacterales; family Acetobacteraceae; genus JANPPS01. The sequence continues at coordinate 12,028 of JAYVTX010000235.1, read as the reverse complement.
CATTGCGACCATCGTTCTGGCCGGGCGGGCAGCGGACGAGGCGATCCGGCTGCGGCAGGCTGCGGATGAGCTTGCGTCGCGCACGCTGCGGGTGCTGCGGGTGGCGTTCCTCTCCTCCGTAGCCTTGGACGGGGCCGCAGCGTTGGCGCTGATCCTACTCGCGTGGCGCTATTCGCAGCGGCCGGGCCCGGCCGCTGCGTCGATCTTCGGCCTGCTGTTGGCAGTCGAATTCTTTGCGCCGCTCCGGACCTTTTCTGCCGCCTATCAAGATCGGCTGGCGGCGGCGGCGGCAGTCGATGCGTATGACGAGCAACCCGGCCCAGTGCCTGTACAAGAGCTGCCGCCGCCGCGCACGGTCGTCGCCCACGGGGTGACGGTCGCGTTCGACCGGGTCAGCTTCGCCTGGGATCCGGGCGGACCTCCGGCCATTGCGGAGCTTAGTTTCCGCGTGGCCCCCGGTGACACGTTGCTGCTGGTCGGACCGTCCGGCGCTGGTAAGTCGACAGTGATCGAGCTGCTGCTGGGTTTCGTGCGGCCGTCGGCGGGCCGGGTGACGCTTAATGGCGCGGACATTGCCTCCATCGTACCCTCGGCGCTGGCAGAACTAACCAGCTGGATCGGCCAACGCCCCATGCTGTTTGCCGGCACGATTGAGGACAACATCCGCTTCGGTCGCCCCCAAGCGACCGCGCCGGAGCTGGATGCGGCAATACGGGCCGCCGGCGTCGCGGCGTTTGCGACCGACCTGCCGCAGGGCCTACAAACCTTGATTGGTGAGGGTGGGTACGGCCTGTCTGGCGGGCAGGCGCAGCGGGTCGCGATCGCCCGTGCGTATCTGCGGGACGCGCCGTTGCTGCTGCTGGACGAACCGACAGCCCACCTCGACCCGGCGACCGAGGCCGATGTGTTCGCAAGCCTTGGCCGGCTGGCGATCGGGCGGACCGTGATCCTGTCAAGCCACTCGGCTGCCGCGCACCGTTTTGCGGGCCGTCGCGTCGACCTGGTACCGGCGTCGATGCTGGGGGCCGCATGACGCCGCTGCTGCGCGTGGTCGCCGCTTGCCGGCAAGAGGCACCGTTGCTGGTGCTTGGTGCCGTGGTGTCCGTGGTGTCCGTCGTTATTTTGCTGGCGCTATCGGCTGGTACGGCGGGCCGGGCACTGTCACCACACGTGCCGACCATGCTGGTGGTCGCCCCGTTCGCGTTACAGGCGCTGGGCGTCGGCCGGGTCGTGGCGCGCTATACGGAGCGGATGGTGACCCATGCGGCAACCTTTCGTACCCTTGCAGCCATCCGGGTGTGGCTGTGGCGCGGGCTGGCGGCGCGTTCGGCCGGGGGGCTGGGCTACGCGCGTTCGGGCGATGCGCTGTCGCGGATGATCTCGGACACGGATGCGCTTGATGGCTTGTACCTGCGCATCGCCATCCCGGCGCTCTGTGCCCTGCTGCTACTGCCGGTGCTGGTCTGGGCGATGCAGGGGAGTGCGCCTTTTGCTGCCGTGATCGTGATTATCTTGTTCATCGCGGCCGCACTGGGACTGCCGGGGTGGGCGGCGCGTCAATCGCGGGACATCGGGCAACGGCTTACCCTCGCATTGTCCGGGTTGCGTGTGGCCACGCTCGACGCTGCCCTGGGCCTGCGAGAGGTGACGGCCTATGGCGCTGGGGAGCGGATGCTGACAACGATCCGTGCGCGGGAGGATGCGCTGATCACCGTGCAGGATGGGGCCGCGCGGCATGCAGCCATCGCCCAGGCCTGCGCGAGTTTATGTAGCCAGGCTGCCTTGCTGACTGTTGTCCTCAGTGGCGGCCCGGCGCTGGTACCGGCGCTATTCCTGACCCTGGCCGCGTTCGAGACTGTTGGGGGTATGCCCCGCGCGGGGGTCCTTGCGGGTACCGCAGCCTCGGCCGCCGGGCGGATCGTTGCGCAGGCGTGTGACCCACTACCCGTGGCAGACCCGGTGATGCCGGCGCCTGCCCCATCGGATGCGAGCCTAGCCTTCGACGCAATCACGTTCGCCTGGCGCCCTGGCCGCCCCCTGCTGCAGGATTTTTCCCTACACGTGGACGCTGGCAGCCGCGTAGCTTTGCTTGGCCCATCCGGGGCTGGCAAATCGACCGTGGTGGCACTGGCGTTAAAAGTAATCACGCCGGCTTCCGGCCGCGTCGCCCTAGGCGGGACGGACGTGGCGCACCTATCCGCCAGTACCGTCCGTGGCCAGATTGCCTGGCTGGGGCAGAATACTCACATTTTTCAGGATACAGTGCGGGAGAACCTGCTGCTGGGCGCGCCCGGCGCATCGGATGCAAACCTGTGGCGCGCGCTGGATACGGCCCGCCTGGCCGACCGCGTCGCAGCATTGCCTGGGCAACTGGATACCGTGCTGGGTGGAAGGCAAAGTTTGTCGGGTGGCGAGCAGCGGCGGCTGGCCCTGGCGCGCGCCATCCTGTCGCCGGCACCCATTCTGATCCTCGATGAACCAGCGGCCGGGCTGGATGCCGTGACGGAGGCGGCGTTCTTCCGTACCCTGGCCGACGCTACCGCGGGCCGGACCGTGTTGATGATTGTACACCGCCTGACCGGGGCCGAGCGGGTGGACCGTGTCTGGCGGCTATCGGCCGGGCGCGCCGTCTCCGCTACCGGATGAGTGCGTTGCACAGACGCCGTGCCGCGGGCAATGTAGATCGGCTTACGAGGAGAAAGCGATGCGTGCTCACCCGATTCTCCGTCCCGTTTTTGTCGTGGCGCTGCTGGCCGCGGCCTGTGCACCGCGCTCTGGAATGGATGGTTCGGCGTATGTCGTGGTGTTCGAGCCTAACTCGGCCGGGTTGGACGCACCCGGGCAGGCGGTGGTGGAGAATGCGGCAAAGGTTGCGCGGGCCGATATAGACCGCCCCGTCATCGTCGCCAGCTATGCCGCGCCCGCCACCATCACCACGCCCGCCGCCGAGTTCCTGGTTAGCCGCAGCCGCGCCCAGGCGGTCACGAACGCTCTGGTCAATCACGGTATCGCGCAGTCCCGCATCGTCCAGCGGCCCCGCATCGCTACCGGACGTGACCCTGGATCGGAGATGCGCCGGGTGGAGATCGTGCTCGGCAACTGAAAAATGGCTGGACCACACGACGTACTTCGCCAAGTTTTCGGCTTCCCAGCATTCCGAGGGCTGCAGCAGGCCGCGATCGACCAAGTACTAGCGGGCGGTGACGCGCTGGTGCTGATGCCGACGGGCGGGGGCAAAAGCCTGTGTTATCAGGTCCCCGCATTGTGCCGGCCCGGTACGGCCGTTGTCGTATCGCCCCTGATTGCCCTGATGGACGATCAAGTCGCAGCGTTGCGTCAGTTGGGTGTCGCAGCCGGCGCGTTGCATAGCGAGGTCGACCCCGACGAATCGGCCCGGATAGGACGCCAGCTCGCCGACGGGCTTCTCGACCTGCTGTACGTGTCGCCGGAGCGGCTACTGATGCCGGGCACGCTGGATCGGCTGTCCCGGATCGAGCTTGCGTTGATCGCCATCGATGAAGCGCATTGCGTTTCGGCCTGGGGGCATGAGTTCCGGCCCGAATACCGGGGACTGGCCCGGCTGGCGCAGGTGTTCCCGGGCGTACCCCGCATTGCACTGACCGCGACGGCCGACCCGCGCACACGCACGGACATCCTGCAGGCGCTGGGCATGCCCGACGCCGCCGTGTTCGTCGCCAGCTTTCATCGGCCCAACCTGCATATCGCTGCCCAGGCCAAGGTAGGTGAGACGGCGGAGTTAAGGATGTTCCTGCGCGGGCGCAACGCCCAGGCCGGCATCGTCTATTGCGGTAGCCGGGTCAAAACCGAACGTACGGCCGCCCGTCTACTCGCCGACGGTATGGCGGCATTACCGTTTCACGCCGGGCTGGCCCCGATTGAGAAGCGGGTGGCCCTGACCCGGTTCCGCAGTGGGGAGCCGGTGGTCATGGTCGCGACCATCGCGTTCGGCATGGGCATCGACCGCCCGGACGTACGCTATGTCGTTCACCTCGATATGCCCGACAGTCCGGAGGCGTTTTATCAGCAGATCGGCCGCGCCGGACGTGATGGCGACCGTGCCGACACGCTGCTGCTGTATGGTGGCGAAGACATCGTCCGTGCCCGGCACTGGCTATCGCAATCCACGGCGCCAGCGGCGCAGCAGGCGACAATGCGCGAGCGGCTGGAGGCGATGGTCCAGCTGACCGAAACGAACGACTGCCGGACCCGGCGATTGCTGGCGTGTTTTGGTGAGGAACTGCCCGGCCCATGCGGCCATTGCGACACCTGCGCCAACCCGGTCGCGCTGTTCGACGGCACGGTCGCTGCACAAAAAGTTCTATCAGCGATTTATCGCACCGGCCAGCGGTTCGGGGCCATGCACATTGTCAGCGTGTTGACCGGCCAAAAGACGCCGATGGTCGAGAAATACGGCCATGATAGCCTTCCGACCTGGGGGGCTGGCACCGACCAGCCCGCCCCGTTCTGGCGCGGCGTGATCCGGCAACTGATCGCGCGGGGTGCGTTGCGAACTGAATTGGGCGACTACGCAACGCTGGCGCTGAATACGGAGGTGGCGCGTCCGATCCTCCGTAACGAGGAAGCGGTGATGCTACGCGCAGAAAATTCCATCCCCCGGGCTGTCGCCGGGCGCGCCGCACGCGCGCCGGATGCGGCCCTCACTGGGGCCGGGGGTGCGCTGTTCGACACCCTACGAGTCTGGCGCGCGACCGAGGCAAAGAAGCAGTCCGTGCCGCCCTATGTCATTTTCCACGACAGCGTGCTGCGCGAAATCGCGAGCTTACGTCCCCAGACGCTGGATGATCTGGCGGAGGTGAAGGGCGTCGGCGGCTCGAAACTTACCCGATATGGAAAGCCGGTGCTGGCGATTGTGGCTGGGGTGTAGTCTCTGCCAGGGTGCCCGGTATGCCCGGTATGCCCGGTGTGCGATCGAACGCTACGACCCGGTTGTGGTACGCGGCGACGGCGGGACGGTGGGCAATGCTGACCAGGGTTGTAGCGGGCAGGTGGGTGCGTAGTGCCTGGTATAACGACGCCTCGGCGGCCGGATCTAGGCTGGACGTTGCCTCGTCTAGAAACAGCCAGTCGGGCCGGGTTAGTAGCGCGCGTGCGATCGCCAGGCGCTGCAGCTCGCCGCCAGACAGGCGTTGGTGCCAGGGCGCGTCCTCGTCCAAAGCAGGAAGCAGGCCGCCCAGACCGGCGATGGTCAGGGCGTCGGCAATCGCGGCGTCAGGGGCGGTCGCGGCCGGGTAGCACACGGCGGCGCGCAGCGTACCCGGCGGCACGTAGGGCTTCTGCGGCAGGAACATGGACTGCCCGGCTGGTTGTGCGACAGTACCGGTGGCGAAAGGCCAGATTCCAGCCAAAACGCGGAACAGCGTCGATTTACCGCTGCCGGACCGGCCCGTAATGACGGCCGACTGGCCCGGGCTGATGGTAAGCGTCGCCCGGTCCAACAGCACATGCCCATCTGGTAGCCGTATCGTCGCGTCCTGCAGCCCGGCCGTATCGCCAATCACCCGATCCGGCCTATGCACCGCCTGCGCCGCCAGGATTGCCTGCTGGAACGTTGTCAGCCGCACAACCTGCGACCGCCAATCCGCGAGCTTGGCATACGACGTAACAAACCAGCTTAGTGCATCGTTCACGCTGCTGAACGCCCCGGCGGTTCGCATCAGGTCGCCCAATTGGATCGCGCCGGAGAAGTAGCGTGGTGCCGCGATCACGATGGGAAAGATCGCCGCCGCCTGTGCAAAGCCATCAGTGAATAGGCCCAGCTTCAGCTCGCGCCGGGCAAGCGCGATCCAGTTTTGGCGGATGGCATGGAACCGTACTCCAGCCGCCTGCTCCTCCGTGCGCTCACCGCCGGATAGGGCCACGCCTTCGGTATTGTCGCGTAGGCGCACCAGGCCGTAGCGGAAATCGGCCTCCGCCCGCTGGCGGCGCACGTTCAACGGGATCAGCGCCCGGCCGACCCGGTGCGTGAGCCAGCTGCCAATGCCGGCGTACAGGATCGCCAGCCACAGCATATAGCCGGGGATGGCCCAGCCCAGCACGGTGATGTCGCCGGACAGCGCCCAGAGGATGCCAGCGAAACTGACGAAGCTGACGACCGTCGATAGGAAACTGATGCCGATATCCAGCGCGTTATGGACATAGTCACGCACATCCTCGGCAATACGCTGATCGGGGTTATCGGTGCCTGCATCCTCATTTGCGACGGCGTTTAGGCTGATGGTGTAATAGGCATGGCCAGTCAGCCAGGCGGATGTCAGCCGCGCCGTCATCCAGCGCCGCCACCGGATATCGAGTAGCTTCTGCAAATAGACCCGCAGCGCACCCAGCGGCAGATACACGCTGACGATGGCGAGGAAGCCGGGCATGAACCCGCTTTCGGTCACGCGCCACGTCAGCAGCAGATGCACGAACGCGTTAAGGTCACGCGCCTGCAACGCATCATAAAACGCGCCCCGCCAGCTGTTCAGCAGCACGTCCACCGCGACGCCGAACAGGCTTAGTCCGATCACACTAACCAGCAGCAGGCGGGCGATCCATCGTTCCTCCGAGCGGAAGAACGGTAGGGCCAACCGCCACGCGTCGCGCAGCATGGCCGCCCGCATTATGGGCGGCACCGTAGCCGGATTACGCCCTTGATCGTTGTAGGATCGACCGGCTTGCCATGGCGCGTGATTTCAATCTGCCCGGTGATGGCCAGGCGAACGGCAGCCTGTCGCACGGCCGTCAGTTGTGATTGCCAGCCAGGGCCGGTGTTTCGCACAACTTCCGACGGACAGATGGACTTAGCCGGGCCACGGGCAGTTACGAGTTCGAGGATACGCGCTTCAATGGGGTCCATGGGCTATTCGTCGCCCGGAATACGCGGCCCGGCAAGGTCAGGCGGCGGTGCGTCGTCGTTCTGTGTCTGCTTGAACCGCGAGGGCCGGTTGGCCAAACAGGAACCCCTGGCCTGCATCGCAACCCATGCCTGCAAGCAGCGCCCGCTGGCCCTCCGTCTCGATCCCCTCGGCCACGATCGTGAGGCCCAACGCGTGGCCGGCACCGATCACGGCCTGCACGATGGCCGCATCTTCCGGCGCATCGGGCAGATCGCGGACCAGGCAGCGGTCGAGTGAGATCGCGGTCAGTGGTAGCCGGCGCAGGGTTACGAGGTTGCTGATCCCCGTCCCAAAATTATCGAGCGACAGGCCCACCCCTAAATCGCGCAGCCCGGACAGCACCATCAACGTATCGACACCACCGGCGAGCAACGTGTCCTCCGACATGTCCAATTCCAGCCGTTCCGGCGCCAGCCCACTCTGGTCCAGCGCCGCGGCAACCTGCGCGATGATGACGGATGATCGTACCTGACGTCCGGAAACGTTGACGCAAATTGCGCCATTCTCCCGGGCCGCTGCCTCCATGCAGGCCCGTTCCAGTACCCAGCCGCCCAACGGCTCCGCCCGCCGGATTCGCTCCGCCAATGGCAGGATCTGGTTGGGAAGTACCATGCCGCGCTGCCGGTCGGGCCAGCGCACCAGCGCCTCATGCGCGATTATCTGCCCGGTTGCAAGGTCGATACGGGGTTGATAGGCGATTTCCAAATTGCCGGCTGCGAACGCCAACCCGAATTCGCGGTCCAAGCGCCGTCGTGCGGCGGCTGTGGCACGGGTGGAGAGGGTAGGAAGCGCGTTGGCCGCTACGTCCGGGAAGTCGTTCATGTCGATCTCACATCCGCTGATGTGTCTCAAACTACGACGCGACTCTTAACGGAAAATGAAAGGGGGCGGGCGCCCTACTTGATCTTAGCTTCTTTGAACGGAACGTGCTTACGCGCAACCGGGTCATACTTCTTCAGCTCAAGTTTGCCGGTTGCCGTGCGCGCATTCTTCTTCGTCACATAAAAATAGCCCGTGTCGGCGGTGGAGACGAGCCGGATCTGCACGGTGTTGCTTTTAGCCATGGTCTAAGCCCTCGGGTCGCGATGAGGCCCGGAACATGCCTCCGCTAGACCAGAGAAGTCAACCAGTTGTCGCATGTAAGGGTTGGGGATGAACTGGCGAATGATTGACCTGAACCTGCTGGAAGTGTTCGACGCCGTAGCCAAAACCCGGGGCGTTACCCGCGCCGCCACACGCCTGAACATGACCCAAACCGCCATCAGCCACGCCCTGACCCGGATGTGCGGCGCACTTTCAGGATGAGCTGTTCGTCCGCATGCCAAACGGCATGACCTTTCGCCCTATGCCGAACGCTTGACCGGTCCCATGCGCGCGGCGCTGGAGGGGCTTGAAACCGCCCTGGACGGTGCCGCCGCGTTTGATCCGGCAACGGCCGAGCGTAGTCTTATTATCGGGGTTGATAACCGCGCGGCCCTGGTACTGACTGTGCTTGGGGAACGCGCGGCCCAGGCTTTCGCGGCCCAGGCTTTCGCGGCACTGGCTTTCGCGGCACTGGCACCGGTGCATGTCGCGACCTTGCCCATTGCGTCACCCAAATTCACCCCAGCAATGCCGTGGCACCGGCGATTGGACAACGTGCCGGCCCATCAATGGCTGCGGGCGCTGATCATCCGGACGGTGCAGTCGAGACACTATGCCGAACGGGCATTCCCTGGTGCGCAATCGGCATTGGCGAAGCCAGCAGGCAGTGCCCTGATTAGGAGGACGGCAGTATCGCCGTGGAGTGACTTACGTGACCAAGATTACCCGTTTCGCCTTCGGCACCGCGCTATCGATCGCGACCGTGACGCCGGTATTCGCCCAGGGCGCTTTTGAAAGCCCGGCAGCACCGAATTCCAACGAGTCGATGCCTGAGTCGGCGAATAGCGCACCGGTTACTGCCACCACCCTGCCGACGGGCACGGCCGAGATGATGACGGCATTCAGCACAATGATAATCCCGGTAGAAACGAATGCGGCCGCCACAATCGTGCCCTACGCGACCGTGCCCTACGCGACCGTGCCCTGCGCGACCGTGCTCTATTCGACCGTGCCGTACTTGACCGTGCAGGGTCGCTCCGCCACCCAGAACTAACGCGTTTCTAGACTTCTGGGCGGCGCATTAGCGTGCTGGCAACAGCGCCGCCTCAAACACGCGCGGGCTGCCGAGCACGGTCCGGGCGGTTGAAAAATCCTGATCGTTACGCGCATCCGGGCCGTCTGCCGCCGGGCAGTTCTCACGTAGGCTGAGGATTGTCGCTGGCAACAGCGGTGCCCGCGCGGCGCGGTGCTGTGCCAGGGCTGGGCCCAGTCGCGATTGTCCGCGGCCGAGCGCCTGGATTTGCAGGGCAAGTGATTCGGATCCAAGGCTCGTACAAACCTGTGGCATGACGCCCAGCCCCTGAATTGGCCAGCCCAAGGGTGCGAGGACGCGTGACCAGCTGACGAATAGCTCACCCCCATCGGGCAGATTGGCGACGGTCTGCACCAGACCCTTGCCCAGCGTGCCGCTGCCGATCACCACGGCCCGGCCATTATCGGCCAAGGCGGCGGCCATGATTTCGGCCGCACTGGCAGACCGGCCATCAACCAAAACCGCGATCCGCAGGCCGTCGGTCCCGTCCAGCTCTGTCCCTTTGAAGTCGTGGCGCGCCGCCGGGTTCCGGCCTTCCGTCGTCGCGATCACGCCGGCACCCTGCAGCAGCTCCGTCGTTGCGACTGCCTGCCGCAATAGCCCGCCGCGATTGCCGCGCAGGTCGATCACGATCCCGCGCAGTCGGCCGCGCCCGATCCAGCGCGCCAGCTCCTGCCGCAGCCGTTGGTCAGTATCGGCGCTGAAGCCTGCGATCCGGATCACCAGCAGGTCGCTGCGCCGCTCGGCAAAGACGGTTTCTGGCGGCACGACGGCCCGCTCCGCCTCGACCGTGCGAACGGTGCCGTCCCGGCCGCGGAGCGTCAGGCTCACATCGGTACCCTCCACGCCGGCAATCATTGCCAGGATCGTGACCAGGTCCTCGCCCTCGATCGGCTGGTCATCGACGGCGAGTAGCCGGTCGCCGGCAACAATGCCTGCATCGGCGGCGGGGCCGGCCTGGTTTACGCTCAGCACGATCACCGCCCGGCCCTGGCGTCCCAATTTCAGCCCGGCACCTGCATCGCCCAACCGCCGGTCACGGTCGGCGTCGGCAGCACCCGGTGCAACGTAGCGGGAATACGGGTCCAGATGGGTGACGATCTCCTCCAACGTCGCCGCGATTACGCCCGGCGTTCCCGCACGGCGCACGCCGTCCGACGCGTTCCAGGCGGCCGACAGCATCTCGGCCACTGCCGGTCCCCAAACTTCGCTGGCGTGCTCCGCCCCACCGCCCGCGTCGGGGTCGCCCGTCGGGATCGGAATGCCGCGCTGGTAGATGTCACGCCCGCCCTGCACCAGGCGTAGCGCGTTGGGATCGATCCGGACCGATAGCGCTGGATCCAGTGCCGATAGGCCGCCCAGGCCCCATAGAGCAAGTTGCTGCACCGTTACTGGTTCCAGCGCGCGGGTGGCAATAAAGGCGAATGCCTGCGCGAATACGGATGCGGCCAGCCGAACCTCGAACACCGGGCGCGCTGATTGGGCCAGGGCCGGGGTGCCAAGCAATAGCAGCATCATCAGCAGCCTCACCGACGGCGGCCCCCTTTGTCCGACCCGCGGTTCGGTGGGGGACGGGCGATGTCGCGTGGCCTTCCGCCGGGTAGGTGAAAGATCAAGCCGCCTGTGATGGGGCTCGCTTCAACCAGCCGCACCTGCACCGCCTGTGCCAACTGGATCACGCGACGGCTGCGCGTGCCGGCCAGGGACTGGGTGGGTTCGTCGTACACCCAGTAATCATCGGGCATGCCGGACATCGGCACTAGGCCGCTAGCCCCGGTTTCGTCCAATGTTACGAACAATCCGAACCGCTGCACGCCGCTGACCCGGGCTGCGAATGTGGCACCCACCCGGTCGGCCATGAATGCGGCAAGGTAGCGGTCCACAGCCTCCCGCTCCGCCAGAGCCGCCCGGCGTTCTGTGGCGCTGATATGCTCGCCCGCATCCACGAACCGCCCGGGTTCGGCGGCGTCCAACTTGCCCAGGCCGAGTTTAAGACCCGCGATCAGCGCCCGGTGTACCAGCAGATCGGCGTAGCGGCGGATCGGGCTGGTGAAATGCGCGTATCGCGGCAACGCCAGACCGAAATGGCCCAGATTATCAGGGCTGTACGCCGCCTGGCTCTGGCTACGTAGGATGATGTCGTTCACGACAGGCGCCTGCTCCGTCCCGCGCACGGTTGCCAGTACGCGGTCCAGATCGCGGGGGTGAATAGCGTCGCCGGGCGGCAGACTGATGCCGAGCGTGTGCAGGAACGTCCGCAGCGCCTCCAGCTTCTCATCCGTGGGCGGGGCATGGACGCGGTACATGCAGGCCTGGTGCACCGCCTCCAGCTGTTCGGCAGCGGCGACATTAGCCAGCACCATAAACTCCTCGATCAGCCGGTGGCTATCCAGGCGCGGGCGGGGGCGGACGCTATCGACCCGGCCATCTACCAGCACGACCTGGCGTTCCGGCAAATCGAGGTCGAGCGTGCCCCGTTCCTTCCGTGCGGCGAGCAGTGCCCGGAACGCCGGGTACAGTGCGCCCAGCCCGGAATCGTCGCCCGCCCCCATCTCAAAACGATCGTGCTGCGACTGCACCTGCTCATACGTCATGCGTTGGGCGCTCCGCATCAGGCCGCGGCCAAACCGGTGGCCGGTTTTGCGCCCGGCGGCGTCGATCTGCATTTCGACGAACAGGCAGCCCCGGTCCTCCTGCGGCACCAGGCTGCACCAACCGTTGCTCAGTGCCTCGGGCAGCATCGGCACGACGCGGTCGGGAAAGTAAACGCTGTTGCCGCGGGTGTAGGCGTCACGGTCGAGCGGGGTGCCGGGCCGGACGTAATGGGCGACGTCTGCGATGGCGACGATCAGCCGCCAGCCTGTGCCGGATGGTTCGGCGAACACCGCGTCATCGAAATCGCGGGCGTCTGCACCGTCGATCGTGATTAGCGGGG
>JAYVTX010000234.1:0-2515 GCA_043788425.1 Rhodospirillales bacterium | reverse complement strand
GGTAGATCGGCTCACCGGACGCCACAATCCGGGCGACGGTGCCGAGGCCCGCGCTAACCCGGGCACTGGTCGTGTTGACCCAGGCCGGCAACGGACCGTCGAACATGGCGGGATCGAGCTCCCACGCCTCGCGATTGGGGTCGCAGAACGCGCGGGGGAACGTCGCCGTCAGCATCGGCGCGCCGAGATCGAGTGCCCCCTGAAACAGCTCGTCGACGAAGCTGTCCTCACTGCGCCGTAGCGCCTGCGGGCTTAGTCGGGCGGCGGCGAGAAAGTCGGCACGGTAATCATGGCCCGAATGGGCGGATGCGAACACAAGCGGCACCGCCTGCGTGGCTGGGCGGTGGACCACGTGACGTAGATCCCGATTTTGCGGGTGGGAGGGCTGCGGGTGATCCATTCCCTATAAAACAGTGGTCGAGGCCGGTTGTCACCCTGTCCGCGTTGGCCTATTGGAAGTTTCGGATGGGCGCGTAGCTCAGCGGTAGAGCATCGCCTTGACATGGCGGTGGTCACAGGTTCGATCCCTGTCGTGCCCACCATCCGGCTTCTGTAAGCGGCGGAAGCACAATCTGCGGCGGCCTGCTGCATATATCGCGGCAGCGCCCGGTTGACCGAACGCCGTACCCGGCGTCAAACGCCCTGATGCACGCCACCATCCTAACCGAACCCCTTGCCGGCCTACAGGCGCAGGCCCTTGGCCTGGCCGAAGCCGCCGCGTTCGAGCCCACCGTGGTGCCGATCGCGATCCGCGCCCCCTGGCAGCACCTGTCTGCCCGGTTCTGGCCCGCGCCCCTCCGTGCCGCGCCGCTTCCGCCGATACCGGACGGCGTGCTGCTCAGCGCCGGCGGTACCGCGGCCGTCCTTGCCCGGGCATCGCGCCGCCCCGGCTTACGCACTGTCCAAATCCAGCACCCCCGTATCGACCCGGCGGTATTCGATGCCGTAATCGTAAACCGTCACGACGGCCTGACTGGTCCCAACGTCATCGTGACCCGCACCGCGCTACATCGTGCGACGGCGCTGCGGCTCTGGCTGGCCGGTGAGCAATGGGCCGCGCGGCTGGCGCACCTGCCGCGTCCCCTTGTCAGCGTGCTGATCGGTGGCAGCAACGGCCGCTTTACCCTGGGTGTAAATGAGGCGCGGGCGTTGGGTGCGCATCTGGCCGGCCTCGGTACGGGCATCGCCCTCACGCCGTCCCGTCGAACCGACCCGGCTGCTATCGCCGCCTTGCGTGACGCGCTTCCGCTGGCCTGGATCTGGGATGGCGCCGGCGATAATCCCTATTTCGGCCTTCTCGCCCTCGCCGACGCGATCGTGGTGACCGAGGATAGTGTGTCCATGATCTCCGAAGCGTGCGCCACCCATGCCCCCGTGTACGTCGCGCGCCTACCGGGCCGCAGCCGCCGCATTCGTCAGTTCACGCAATACCTGATCGAGGACGGCCGCATACGCGACTTCGCCGGCCGCTACGACCCATGGCCCGTCAAGCCCCTTGACGACACGCAGGCCGCGGCGGACGAGATGCGGCATCGCCTGGGACTGTAACGCATGCTGAATATCCAAACCTTCGACGCACGCGCGGGCGGTAACGTGCTGTATAAGGCGTTGGCCCATCCGGCGGTGGCCGAGCGGGTGGCCGCGCTAGCCGCGTCGATCGAGGGGCCTCTCGCGGTTTATGACCCGGACGGCACCGCCGACGCGCTTTGGGCGCTGCACCCGACCATGCCGGCAGCGGCCGAGGCCTATGTGCATGACGTGGCACAACTCGGCCAACTACGGGCCGGGCGGCCGGCCCAGCCGATCACGGCGCTGCTGCACAGCGCGGCCCGCACGCTGCTGATCGCCGCGTTCGACGCCGGCCGTATTCAGGCCCGGATCGGGCATCTAGTTCCGGCCCACATGATTGTCGTGACATTGGACGCGGCGCGGCTGCCTGTGGCGATGCTGACGGTACCCGACCGCTACCTGGATCGGACTAATTTTGCCACCAACTACGCCTTCTTCCGTGACACGGGCCGCCTGCATACGCGCTTGGTCACTGCCAATTACTGGGCGGGTTACGGGGCCGGCGCGGTCCGTTTGTGGCTGCGACTGTATGACGGGGCAGGGGCCGTACTCGCCGAATGGGAGCAGCCCGCAGGACCGGCCGGCATAACCATCGACAGCCAGGATGTCCGCGCCCGCTTCGCCCTGCCGCCGTTCGAGGGCCAGTTATTCATCCACGCGATCGGTGTCGCCGGGCACGACGTGGTGAAATATGCGCTGGATACGTACGGGTCGGGCGACGAGCCTAGCCTGTCCGTCACCCATGACGCCAATGCCTGGCCCAGCGACCGTTACGCCGGCATGCCCGCGCCGCGCGCGGATGAGCGGGTTGTGCTGTGGCTACAAAACTCCCACGCCGCGCCGATACCGGCCGGGGCCCTGACGATCGACCGCATGGGTGCGGAGGCACCGGTCGGCTACGCCCATGCCGTGGCCCCCTACGCGACGGTGGTCATCGACACGGAAA
>JAYVTX010000233.1:0-3658 GCA_043788425.1 Rhodospirillales bacterium | reverse complement strand
GACGAGGCTGTGGCCGCCGCGACGATGGCGCTCGCCGCCGGGCCGGTGGTGATCGAGGAGTGCCTGACCGGGCCGGAGGTCAGCGTGTTCGCACTCTGCGACGGTACCGAAGCGCTGCTGCTCGGGGTGGCGCGCGATCATAAGCGCGTGGGCGACGGCGATACGGGGCCCAACACGGGCGGCATGGGGGCGGTGACACCCGTACCCGGCTTCGATGGCGCGGCGGCGATGGTGTCGTTCATCCACCCGGCGCTGCGTGTCATGGCGCAGCGGGGTACGCCCTTTCGCGGCGTATTGTTTGCCGGGCTGATGCTGACGGCCGCCGGGCCACGGCTGATCGAGTACAATGTTCGCTTCGGTGATCCCGAGTGCCAGGCGCTGTTGCCGCTGCTGTCTAGCGACTTGCTGCCGATACTTATGTCGGCGTGCACGGGGCGGCTGGGCGACGCGCGGCTCGAGTGGCGTGCCGATGCGTCGGCGGCGGTGGTGATGGCGCAGCGGGGCTATCCGGGACCGCTGGACGGCGCGGGCGCAATTGGCGGGATCGAGCGGGCGGGGCTTGTGTTTCACGGTGCGACGCGGATCGAGGGCGGGCAGGTTATGGCCGATGGCGGACGGGTGCTGACGGTGGTGGGGCTGGGGCCGGACCCAGGCTCGGCGCGGCGGGCGGCGTATGACGGGGTGGCCGCAATCGACTGGCCGGGCGGGTTCTGCCGTAGCGATATTGGCGGGTAATCGGGCCATGCCGGCCGTAGCCGCGCTGTTGACCGCGTGCGACCGCCCATCACCCTGGCCTACAGCATCGGCGCCGATGCTGTAGGTCAGGCCCGCGCCTAACGCGCCCGCGCTGCCGCAAGACCGAGGCCGGCACCCACCAACAAAGCGCCGCAGATACGGTTAGGTAGCCGGCCCTGCCGCACGATCGCGCCCCGCAGCCGCCCCGCCACGGTGGCGCATACGCTATCGAGTGCGGCGACAACGACCAGGAACGTCGCCGACATCACCAGCAACTGCGGCGCGAGCGCATGGCCCGGCGATACGAACTGCGGAAAGAAGGCGCCGAAGAACAGCAGGGTCTTCGGATTAGTGATCGATACGAGGAACCCCCGCGCCACCGTTGCCCTCGGCCGGGGCGGTGCGGCGGCGGCGGCGAGCGTGGGTGCGGGCGCGCGCCAGGCCTGCACGCCAATCCAGATCAAATACAGCGCGCCGCCCCAGCGAAGTAGGTCGAACCAATAGCCCGCCGCCGCCAGCAACGTTGTCATACCCAGCGCCACGACCGCCAGCTGTACCGCCAATGCCGCACTGGTGCCGAGCAGCGTCCAGAACCCATACCGCGCGCCGTGGGCTACGCTGGTGGATATAATAAGCGCCATATTTGGCCCGGGAAACAACGCCAGCAGCACGGTAGCGGCGACAAAGGCGAGGAAGAGCGACTGGTCCATGACGAAACCCTAGCCAGGGCCGCCTAAGCCAGTCCAGGCCGCGTCGCGCAGTGCCATAGCGCGACGCCGAACAGCAGCGACACCACCACTGCGCCAAACGGCAGCGCCAGCAGGCACGGTACCAGCACGACCAGCAGCAATACCGGCGACCTGTGGCCATCCATCGCAACAAGAGCGGCGGCGGTCAGCACCGGCAGGTCGTAGCCGAACGCGTAGGGCGTCGCCACGAACGTCGCCAGCGGCAATATGATTACCTCCGCCCCTCGCCGCGCCCGCCACAGGGCCGTCAGCGCGCCCACCGCCGCCATGCCCTGCACCGCGCGCGCCATCACGGCGCTACCACCCAGCAGCTGGATCGCGGCCGTCACCGTCGGCATCTGATCGAGCTTCGGCCCCCGCCCGGCCGTCAGCGCCAGCGCCTGGGCCTGCATCGCGTCGGCCCATGCAGGCCAGATTGCCCAGCCGAACAGCAACACCGTCGCCACCGTCAACAGCGCGGCACCCAGAACCGCGCCTGCCAGCGCCCGCCAGTGCGCGCCAAACACCAGAAACACCGGCACCAGCAGCGCCAATTGCGGCTTGTACGCCGTGGCCGCCAGCAACGCCCCCGCCAGCACCGGCCGTACCGGCAGCAGTCGCAACCCGCCCAGCATCAGCGCCGCGGTCAGAAACCCGTTCTGCCCCACCACGAATGAAAGCGCGCAGGCCGGGGCCACGGCTAACAGCAGTACCCGATCCCACGGCCACCGCCACGCCCCCACAGCCCCCACCAGCGCCGCAAACGTGACCCCACGCCAGACCAAAGCCGCCGCTGGGTAAGGTAGCCATCCGAGCGGGACCACGGCCAGCAAGAACCAGGGCGGATACGGGTACGGGTAAAAACCGTTCTCTACCGGCATGCGGAGTCCGGCCTGGTAGGCCTGAAGCGCCGCGTCGTCATAGATCGTGGCTGGCGGATGGGTGAGCGCGTAGCGGCCGAACGTCCAGAACCCCCACACGTCAGGATAAAGCGGCCCGTCGGTCGTCATTTCTTGCAGTACGAACACGGCCGCCAGGGCGAGGGATAGACCCAGAACCAGCCGGACCGTCATCGCCGGGCCTGAAAGAAATCGCGCAACAGCGCGGCGCAGGCGGTTTCCTGCACGCCGCCAACGATTTCGGGGCGATGCAGGCACCCGGGGGCATCGAACACGCGCGGCCCGTGTTCGACGCCGCCCCCCTTTGGGTCATAGGCGCCGAACACGACCCGGGCGACCCGAAAGTGAGTGCAGGCGGCGGCGCACATCGGACAGGGTTCTAGCGTCACGACCAGGGTGCAGCCAGGCAACCGGGACTGACCCAGCGCGCGGGCGGCGGCACGCAGCACCAGCAACTCGGCATGGGCGCTGGCGTCGCGATCGGCTTCGGTTTGGTTGCCGGCCGCCGCCAGCACGGTGCCGTCTGGGGCTAATAGGATGGCGCCCACCGGCACTTCACCCCGCGCCGCTGCCGCCCGGGCCTGGTCGAGTGCCGCCGTCATTGCGGGGGCTCGTCGCTGGTTGTAGTCAGCCGACATGGCTCGAACAAAACCCCTGGTTGGTATCACGCTGGATGCCGAGGCACCTGGCGGCTACTCGCAATACCCATGGTACGCGCTGCGTGCCAATTACGCCGCCGCTGTTGCAGAGGCAGGGGGCGTGCCGGTGGCATTACCGCATCATCCGGAACTGGCGGACGCCATGCTCGACCGCATCGACGCGCTGATCGTGACCGGCGGCGCGTTCGACGTCGACCCGGCGCTGTATGGCGACGCCGCCCTGCACCCGACGGTCAGCCTGAAGGCCGCGCGCACGGCGGCCGAGTTGGCGCTTCTGCACGGCGCGCTGGCGCGGGATATGCCGGTGTTGGGCATTTGCGGTGGCGAGCAACTGCTGGCCGTGGCCCTGGGCGGTACGCTGATCCAGCACATCCCCGACAGCGTGGCCGGCGCGTTGGAGCATGAGCAGCCCAATCCACGTCATCAGCCGGGCCACGCGATCACGCTGGTGGCGGGTACGCGGCTGGCGCAGATCGTGGGGACCGCGACGATGCACGTGAACAGCGCGCACCATCAGGCCGTGGCGACCGTGGGGCCTGGCGCCGCGGTCAATGCCCACGCGCCCGACGGCGTGATCGAGGGCATCGAGGACCCGCATCGCCGGTTTGTATTGGGCGTGCAATGGCATCCGGAGTTT
>JAYVTX010000232.1:0-13940 GCA_043788425.1 Rhodospirillales bacterium | reverse complement strand
CCCGAATTGAACAGCAGCAGCGAGGATTCAAGTTCCGAGACGATCCAATTTTTCACCCGCAACGGATTTACGATTACCCGGTCGGCGGCTTCGAACTCCATAAAGTTGATGCCGCCAAACGTCGCCGCGTATTGGTCTTGCCGCCCGCCGGCCAGCCCGGCGTCAATGCGCTCGGCCTCAAACGCCAAGTGCGCGATCTCATACTCGCCCAGCGGCAGATTAAGCCATTCAACGAACGCCTTGATTAGCGACACCGCCATCGTGCTGGACGTGCCCAGGCCCGAACCCGGCGGCGCGTCACAGAACGTGGTCAGACGGCAGGGCAGCGGCCGCCCGCCGTTGAAATCGCGGACGATCCGCCGATAGACGGCACGGTGCAGCGGCAGGGGGCAATCCGCCAGGTCGCTATCGGCCGGGCCGGCGAATTCCGTCCCGATATCGGGGGCCGAAAACCCCACGCGCCCATCTGCGCCGGGCACCAGGATCGTATAGGCGTAAAGGTCGATGGTGGCGTTCAACACAGCCCCGCCGAAATCATCGCAATAGGGCGAAACGTCCGTGCCCCCGCCGGCCAGCCCAAGCCGCAACGGCGCGCGCGACCGGATGATCATGTCATCAACGCGTCCAGCGCCCGCAGCTGCGCCGGCCAGCTATACTGCGCCACCACCCGGCGACGCGCCGCCAGCCCGACCTCGTTCGCATCGCGCGCGGCGAGGCATGCGGCGGCGAACGCGTCTTCCGTATTCGCCAGCAGCACTTCGGTGCCCGGCGTGGCGTCGATGCCCTCTAGCGCATCGGACGTCAGAACCACGGGGCGGGCCATGGCCATCGCCTCCAGCACCTTGTTCTGGATGCCGCGGGCGATGCGCATCGGGGCGACCGCGGCGGTCGCATGGGCGGTGTAGGGCCTAACGTCGGGCACACGGCCCGTCACGATCAAGCCGTCACGCGCCAGGGCCTGCACGGCCGGTGCCGGATTTGCACCCACAATAACGAATTGTGCGCCGGGTGCCGTGGCCTGGATACGGGGTAGGATGTCGGACGCGAACCACCGCACGGCGTCTATATTTGGCGGGTAATCCATTGTGCCGGTAAAGACATAGGCTGGGCCCGTCGCTGGAT
This sequence comes from Rhodospirillales bacterium, assembly GCA_043788425.1. GTDB lineage: Bacteria > Pseudomonadota > Alphaproteobacteria > Acetobacterales > Acetobacteraceae > JANPPS01. The sequence goes on along the minus strand of JAYVTX010000232.1, from coordinate 12,818 downwards.
AGGGCCTGATCGTGGGCAGGGCCGGGTCGAAATACGCGTGGTCGACCCCGTTGCTAATGGCACGGATTCGCGCCGCCGCCGCCGGGTGCTGCGATTGGAACAGCGCCGCCTCGGGCGCGGAAACAAAAGTGCACCACCGGCACTCCCGTGCGATCCTCGCCTCAAGCGCCCGCACCTGGTGCCATTCCCGCCGGTTCACCCATCTCATAAGGCTAGATAACGGGCCAGACCCGGTTTCGGCATAGGCGCGCCACTTTTCACTATCGACGTCCACGAGATCGACTATGCACCGGGCGGCCAGGCCGGGGTGATCGAGGACGTACGGGGCCATGTTGGACGAATAGACGACGATCGATTGTGGCCGCTCCGTCGCCAGAACCTGCTGCACCCAGGCGGCCAGGCCCGGGTTGCGGTAAAAGGTCACACTCAGCGCTTCGTTCGTCAAAAGGCCACGAAGGCAGGCGATGCGTGCGCGGCGGCGGTCGAGCAAGGCAAAGTGACTGGATACACACAGGGCCTGAATAGCCGGGATATGCTGAACATCGTCCGGATCATCGACCAAAGTACCCAGATGGATCGCATAATCCTGCGCTAGATGGCGCAAAATGTTGAGAAGCCGGATCTTCTCACCCTTGTTGGCTGGGTATGGGATCCGTTGTGCCAGCAGCAGCAGCGCTGGCTTCAACCCCGGCGACCCGGGGCAGGACTTAGAACCGTGCGGCAATTAGCACGGCCAGACGCGCCACGCCGATCCACAAGCCGATCGACATGCCCGCAATGAGACCGACGCAGGCTATTGCCGGCAGCGGGGACGTGCCGCTGGCCCTTGGTTTGCGGGCAGCGGACGTGTTGTGGGCGGTGAGACTTGCGGACATGAAACCCTCCGAGCTGGTGAAGGGCAATGTCGTCCACAAAAATGAGCGGCAAGTTAACGTGCCTAAATAATCGCCCCTGATCTCAAGAGTTTGACAAGCAGGCCTGCATAAGCAACCGCTGGGACTGCCGCGGCGATCGCAAATGTTGCCAAGCCAGCCGCCTGCCGCATGAACGGCACGGATGCGACGATCATCGAAACGCCACCCACAACGGGATAACCGAGACCGCGTAGGTCATCGATGGTGTGGAAGGACTGGTCCATCTGCACCAGCAGAAGGGACAACGCGATCCCGGCGGCGATACCCGCAAACAGCACGCCGGACAGCAGGACGATCCGCTTCGGCGCGACCGGGTTTTGTGGAACCAATGGCGGGTCGACCACCTGCACCTTGACCTTGTCGCCATCGCGCTCCGCCGCAGTGGAAATCCGCATCGACTCCCGCCGGGCAAGTAGGTCGTCGTAGTTCTTTCGCAGCACATCGTAGTCGCGATTGAGGTTCAAGTATTCCGCCTGAAGGCCCGGGGCGCCGCGGGCGATGTCCTGCAGCCGGTCACGCTCGATTGTGCCCTCGGCGATCTGCCGCTGGAGTGACGCGATCAAGCTGTCATTATCCACTATCTTAATTTTCAAGTTCTCGTAGGTCGTGTTGACCACCGAGACCCGACGGGCTGGCGTTCGTGGTCCGGCCCCGGCATCCCCGGAGGAGATCGCGCCAGACCGCAGCCCGCTGATCAAAGCACGCTGCGCGATCACATCGGGGTGGCTATCGGTCAGTCGCAACTGCATCTCCTGCAGCGTCCGCTGCGCCTCCCTCAGGCGTCCGCCACCGCCGCCGCCGCTGCCGCCGGGATCAGTCTCCGTGACGATGGTTGGCGGTGTGATGGCCAGCTCTTTCGTGAGCGTCGCCTTTCGCGAAAGCGCGTCCTGCAACTGGCCCTCCAGCGACCGAACGGACGATTGCGCCGCCTCCATCCGGGACACGCCACCATCGCCGGCGGGAAGCAAATCCACGTATTTTGACCTGAACTCTGCCCGGATCCGTTCCGCCTCGGTCAATTGACGCAAGTACAGCTCGATTTGATCGCTGAAGAATTTACCTGCGTTTTCCAGGTCGATGCGGTTGTTACCTGTCTTACTCTCAACGAACGTAGACAGCATCGTCTTTACCACGTCATACGCCAAACGCGGCGACGTACTGCGATAAGAAATGCTGAAAAGCTTGGCGGTTTGTGGCTGAATACGGATCGAATTAGCGAGTGACTCAACCAGCCGCTCACGATCGGCAGGGCCTTTCAAATCCAGCTCTAAATCGGTCTTGCTAATCAGTTTTTCGATGTTGGGACGGCTCAGCAGCGTGCGCTGCAACGTGTCCAATTGCGTCGCGGTCGACGAGTTCGTCTTGATGATGTCCGACAGCAGAACATCCGGATCGACGAACAGCCGCGCACTCGCCTCATACTGGTTGGGGATCATGAACGTGAGCGTCCAGCCGATCGCGCAGACCAGCCACGTAAACAGCACCGCCGGCCAGCGATGGCGCCATGCCGCCGATAGCTGGCGCCTGATCAATGTCTGAATGGCGTGCACCGGTCAGAACCAGCTTTGCGGGATGATCAAGGTATCGCCGGGCTGCATTGCGACGTTCTGGTTGATGTCACCGTCCTTGATCAGGTCGCTCAGCCGCACCGGGATCGACGTGCGCTGGTTGCCAACGGTCCGCACGATCGTCGCACTATTACCGGCTGCAAAACGGGTAAGACCCTTGGTTAGGATCATTACGTCCAGCACCGTCATCTTATCGCGATACGGCACCGCCAACGGCTCCGTCGCCTCACCGATCACGCGGATCTGCCGATCGAGCGGCCCGACAAACCCGCCGACGATCACCGACACGTTCGGCTGCTTTACGAACTCCTTCAGCTTACCCTCGATATCTTTAGCCAGTTGGGTCGGCGTCTTGCCCGCCGCCTGAATGTCCGGGATCAGCGGCATGGAGATACGGCCGTCCGGGCGCACGCTCAAACCGGGCACGCTGAGATTGGGCGCCTGGTATACGAACACGCTAAGCTGATCGCCTGGCCCGATTAAGTAGTCCTGCGACACCGTTACTGGTGCAGGCGGCAGCGTGACCGACGCCGGCGTACCCCGGGAGCATGCTCCCACTACCAACAGGATGAGGCAGAGGGCGAGTTTAGGGCTGGGCATCGCGGGGTTCCTCACTGAGCCAAAACTTACGACGTAACGTTATCCTGCCGGGGGAGCCAGGGTCCGCCCTGGTGCCGCGGATAGGCGCGGAAGGAGTCGAACCCCCGACCTCTGCCATGTTATAGCAGCGCTCTGCCACTGAGCTACACGCCTTCAACCGAAGCGACGCTACGTATGTCGTGTACCATCGGGGCCCCTGATACAACAAGCGGGGCGAAAAGCGTACCAAGGCCGTCGGCAAGGGTCGTGGTCGCCGACACACCGAGCGTCGCTGTTGCCAATGCGGGTGCGCCGACCGAACGCCCGATGTCTCCCGCCCGGGCAGGTCCGTAGGTCAAGCGGGGCGGCACCCCTGTCAGCGCCGAAAGCGCTTCCACCAGTTGCAGCAACGACGTCTCCCGCCCCGTGCAAACGTTCAACACATGGGAGCCTAGGCTATGCTCCAGTAGCGCCATCCCGGCAATCAGATGCCGCACGACATCGGCGACGAACACAAAATCCCGCGTCTGCTGCCCATCACCGTGCACGGTCACGCCCTGCCCCTCCGCCATCCGGCGCGCAAAGATGCTGATCACGCCGGAATAGGGGGACGCCGGGTCCTGACGCGGGCCATACACATTGAAAAACCGAAACCCGGCTGAGGGCACGCCGTGCACGAGCCACCCGACCTGCGCATGCAACTCACACCCCAGCTTATCGGCCCCATAGGCCGTTCGGGGGGCTGGACGCAGTGCCTCGTCCGCCACGCCAGCCACAGTGCCGTAAATAGCGGCCGACGACGCGTACACGACAGGCAGGCGGCCCAGAACCCGCGCCCGGTCCAGCACGCCGATCGTGGCCGACAGATTAACCCGGTGCGTGGCCCCCCAGGCCTCGTTCCCACGCTGCACCGACGCAATCGCCGCCAGGTGGAAGCAGCCATCCACGCCGTCCATCGCCCGCGCCACCGTCGCCTCGTCCGCCACGTCCCCCCGGATCAGCATGCAGCGGGGATCGACGTTTGCCGCCACCCCGGTGGACAGATCGTCCAGCACGCGCACGCCGTGGCCAGCCGCCAGCAGCGCGTCGGCCAAGTGGCTGCCGATGAAGCCAGCGCCGCCGGTGACAAGGTAAATCATTCTACGGTTACGCTTTTTGCCAGGTTTCGCGGCTGGTCCACGTCGGTGCCACGCAGGATTGCCGTGTGATAGGCGAGCATTTGCACGGCCACCGCATACAGGATCGGCGCCACGAACGGGTCCACGGCCGGTAACTCCAGACACTCGGCCGCGATACTACGCAGCTTGTCGCAGCCCGCACGATCGCTGAGCACAACGATCTGACCGCCACGCGCGCCAGCTTCCTGCACGTTGGACGCCGTCTTTTCGAATAACGGCCCGGACGGCACGATCGCCAGGATCGGTACTTGGCGGTCGATCAGCGCGATCGGGCCGTGCTTCATCTCACCCGCGGCATAGCCCTCGGCATGGATGTAGCAGATTTCCTTCAGCTTCAGTGCCGCCTCCAGCGCGATCGCATGATTTGTACCGCGGCCCAGGCACAGCACGTCCCGTGCGCCGGCCATGCGTTCGGCCAGGCGTTTGATCGGCGCATCATGGGCCAGCACCTCCGCCACCCGGGACGGCAGCTCTAGCAAGGAGCCTACCAACCGCGTCTCTTGAGCCGCGCTGACGGTACCCCGCGCCCGCCCGGCGGCGATAGCGATGCAGGCCATGGTGACCAGCTGCGCCGTAAACGCCTTGGTGCTCGCCACACCGATCTCCGGCCCCGCTACCGTCTCCAGCACCACGTCACTTTCACGGGCCATGGTGCTTTCGGGCACGTTCAGGACGCTCAGGACATGCTGCCCGGTGGCTTTCATGTAACGCAGGGCAGCTAGCGTGTCCGCCGTCTCACCACTTTGGCTGACCAGAATGCCGACGCCACCCTGTGGCATGGGCGGCGTGCGGTACCGCAGTTCACTCGCGAAATCGATGTCGGCGGGTACGCGGCCCAGTTCCTCCAGCCAATGCCGGCCGGCCAAACCGGCAAAATAGGCACCGCCGCAGCCGCTGATACTGACGCGGGGCACGTCGTTCCACTCGAATGGCAGAGCCGGCAGCGTCACGATGCGGGTGGCGGGGTCCAACAGCCGCGCGAGGGTTTGGCCGATGGCGGCCGGGTGCTCGTGCAGCTCTTTTTCCATGAAGTGGCGGTAGCCATCCTTGCCGACCACGGCGCCGGTTTGTACCGTCAGGCGAATTTCGCGGTTTACGGGCGTGTTGGCGGGGCCGAAGAAGGCTGCACCCTCCCGCGTCAACACCACCCAGTCGCCGTCCTGCATGTAGGCGATGCGCCGGGTCAGGGGGGCCAATGCCAGGCTGTCGCTGCCGAGGAACATGGCCGTTTCGCCAAAGCCCACGGCCAGGGGTGCGCCGTGCTGCGCGCCGACCATCAGCTCCGGATGGCCGGCGAAAAGCAGAGCTAGCGCGTAGGCTCCTTCGAGGCGGGCGAAGGCAGCGCGGGCCGCCTCGATAGGGGGCATGCCCTGGGCTAGGTGAAGATCGACGAGTTGGGCCACGGTTTCGGTATCGGTTTCGGTTTCGAACACCTGGCCCGCGGCTTCGAGTTCGGCGCGCAGTTCGGCGTGGTTTTCGATGATGCCGTTATGGACAACGCTGACGCGGGGGGTGCCGTGGGGGTGAGCGTTGCGCTGGGTAGGTGCGCCGTGGGTGGCCCAGCGGGTGTGGCCGATTCCTACCACGCCGGGGAGTGGGGACTGGTCCAGCACTGCGGCGAGGTTAACCAGTTTGCCGGGTGCCCGGCGGCGTTCGATGGTGTCGCCCACCAGTGTTGCGATGCCGGCGCTGTCATAGCCGCGATATTCCAGCCGCCGGAGTGCGTCGAGCAGGAGGGGGGACGCTGGTTCGATACCGATAACGCCGACAATGCCGCACATGGCCCTACTCCTGCCTGACTTCACGACATGGCGTAGCTTTGCGGCGCTAGTACTGCAATGACTTAATAGGTCTACACTTAACGATCCATCAACGCGTGGCGACCACGACAGCCGCACATGCTCCACTGGGCGGCCCGTGTCCGCGTATTCTCCGGCGGGGAGGCTCTGGGTCAGTTCGACGCAGATTTGATACATTTCTGATATAGTTCGTAAGGCTCACGCGCAATCACTAGACAGAACGCGGCCTCTAACACCTGCTGTGGCCGGGTGGAACCGGGTACTTCTGATGCGTTCGGCTCACGCCAGCGACTATACGAAGCGTCTAGCAAAACGAATTTAGCCTTTTGCATGTCCTCGGGCGTTCTTCCACTAACACGGTCAGATATCCCAGGTGCAACCTCAATGTAAAATTGGCTTGGAACGAGCTTAGGGAAAAGGTAAAAAATGTAAGAGCTGTTATAGATATTTCGTGACAAGTCTTGCGTTCCGACGAACAGGGTATCACCTCTGATACTGTTATTTTCGAGAGTATCTATAACAGTTTGTAGAGCAATTGTATCCGTAGCAATTGGCAGCCATCGACCCTCATTATACACGCAGTTCGAGCATCCGTTGCTGCCGAGAGCGTTGAGTGATGAAGCGAGCTGAACAGATGATTTTACAAGTACGACCGCACAGAGACTGACAATGCCTGCCGCACCCATCAAATAAACCGGGCGGGCGAGCTTGCGAGACCAGAGGCCGATCGCCGACGCGGCATCGTATTGCCCTGCCCATATCCGGCCAAGCCGCAGTCCAGTCAGGACCGTGAGCGGGAATGTGATGCAGCCAACGTAGGCCAAATGCCAATTATCGGACCGTGAGAATGCCTGCGGAAAGACGGAAAGGCAGATTGCGGCGCAACTCAGCATAGACCGTTTGGCAGGGTTTTGCGTCCTAGTGATGGATACCACCGCCCACATCAGGACGGGGAGCACGCAGGTGGCTAATACCAGCCAAACAAAAGGGTTGGACCAGAGTATCGGCAGGCGCCGCCCGGGACCGGCTAAAAGAACGTCAGTTACCAGGTTAGCGATCACCGCTGATGGCCCTACGAGGAGTGTGTGGACCAATAACGGAAGGGTTCCGACAAACAGGCCGGTCGCATACGTCGCCATGGGCCGCCGGGTGAAGCCAATAACAGCGAGGCCGGATAGGAGGACAGCCGGTGTTAGATCATGGCGGAATATAATCGAAAGCCCACCGAGAAGACCGCTGACAAGCAACATGATCGATCCCGACCGACCTGCCAAAATCCAGTGCCGAAGACACACAACCGACCAGAGCAGCAATGCGACTGCGCCAAACCAAGCATACGCAGCGAAGGCGGCGTCGAACCGGTCCAGGAATAGTCCGAGGCTGAGCGCAACAATCACGGCCGTTTTCACACCGTATTCGAGACAGAGATTAAAAATCGCTATGGCGATGGCGGTTAGATAGTACCAGCCAACTAGTCTTTCTAGAATTAGACTTGGTTCAAGCAGGTAAAAGACGAACGCAACAACCCAATAGGTTCCGGGCGGATAAAGACTGCAAAAGTCGCGGTTTGGTAAAAGTCCCTTATTTAATAGGTCGGCGTATGTAAGAATTATCCCCTCATCCAGGGGCACGACTGGACGAAGGAAGCCGCTCCCGAACGAGAGCGTAAGTAAAAGCACTAACGCTAAACCAGCGGCGATGACTGAACTCCGCGAAGCAGTGAGTTTAGGTTTTAGCCACAGGGGCCCCTGACCACCTCGACCATCCTTACCCACTCCAACCTGTGGCGTAACACTCATGATGCACGCGGTGTGGAGAAAACCCACAGTCGTTGACCGATGTAGGAGGCGGCCCCAAGCGGAAGTGACAAAAAGGCTTGCGACCATGCGGGCGACAAACCGACGCGCTGCAAAACCTGCACGGCAGCTAGGTTCACGACCAGCAGCGCGGAATACAGAATGAAGAATTTAGCAAATGTCCCACCCGCGGAAAAAACGACAAGTTTTGATGTTTGAAAATTGAAAAGCGCGCCCAGAATTACCGCAACAATAATTGAAAATTCAGGCCAACGAGTAAGGGTCAGCAATGCCAGAAATATCATATATCCAAAGGTAGTATTTAGGATTGCGGCAAGGCCAAACAGTACAAGACGAGTCGGCTCATTTGAACGGACTGGCCTAAACCGACCCAACCGGCTAGAAATGCTCACGCCATCAAGCCTTTTGCACAGCCGAAACACGGCTGATGTCCGGCGCAACCCGAATCTCACCGTGGCGAAGGAAGGCGCGGCGAATAAAATGTGGCCTACGCTTCACCTCTTCGAATATTTTCGCAATATATTCACCAACTAGACTGATTGCAAGAATATTAATAGAGCCAAAGAATATAATTACTAATACTAAGCTAGTAAATCCTCTTGGTGCGGAAGCTGGGAACAATATGCGGGATGCAATCGACGTCGCTGCCATCAAAACGGACACGCCGAACATAAATAAGCCGGCACCAGTCAGAATATTTAGGGGGGTGTTTGTAAAAGACAGTAATCCCTTTTTAGCCCAACCGATGTTTTTAAACAAAGTGTTTGTCGTCACGCCAAACATCCGTTCAGGACGGGTATAGTCCACGCCGGTCTGGCGGAAGCCGACAAAGGCCCGGATACCTCGAATGAACAGGTCGCGTTCCGGAAAACTTAATAGCGCCTGGACAACCCGGCGATCCATGAGTGAGAAGTCACCGGCATCCCTAGGAATATTAATGTACGAAAAATGGCTCAACAAGCGATAAAACAGCTTGTATGAAATTGACATATATAGCGGAGCGTTCCGCTTGACTCGGCGCCCGTACACAACGTCAACTCCAGTACGCCAGTGTTCAACAAACTGCTCGATCAGTTCAGGGGGATCTTGAAGATCGCCGTCAAGCAGCACGCATGAATTTTTGCTTGCAATCTCCATACCGCTACGAAATGCAGATTGAGAGCCAAAATTGCGAGAATGGGATATGCCAATTACGTGGCTGTCTAACCTTGAAAGTTCACAGATCACCGCCTCGCACTCGTCGGGGCTGCCGTCGTTTACGAAGATAATCTCATAGCTCACGTTCAGGCGCTGGAACACCTCCGTAAGCCGCCGGTGCATGATCGGTATCGCATCTGCGTCGCGGTAGCAGGCGATGACGGCGGACACACTCCAGGTCACATCTTGCCCAAATTTTTTAGAGGCTTGTACATAATGTTCCGGATACTCGAGCGTGCGAACCCATTCAATCATACGGTCTAGGCCATCGCTTAGCGTCGTACGCGCTTCCCACCCGAGTTCGTCACGGGCCTTCGCCGGGTTTGCGTACCAGTGCTCAACATCCCAAGAGCGAGGCGGCAGCGTGAAAGTTGGCTCAACTTGAAGGCTGAACAGCCGTTGACAAAGATCCGCAAGCTCGCCGATCGTGGTCTTTAAACCACTGCCGATATTGAAACTCTCTCCGTACCGCGCCGCTTTAAGGTTATTTGCTGCATCGATAAACGCTTCGCAAGCATCATCGACATAAATGAAATCTCGCGAAATCTCAGGATCGACGAACTGGGATGCTTTACCGGCTATCCCGTTCAAGATCACGACGGGCATGAGCCGCGAAGAGTCCTCATACGGCCCATAGATGGAATAGAGGCGTAAATTTGCCCCCGGAAAGCCCTGCTTCTTTCCGGCAAAATACAGCAGACCTGCCGCGGTCCCCTTGGAAACGGAGTAGTGGCTATTTGGATGTAAAGCGACATCCTCAGTCGGAGCCGACGCATCGTCGCCGTACTCGGACGAGCTGCCGGCGTGAATGTACCGATGCACGCCGCGGATGCGGAGCTCTTCAACAAGCCGCGCCGTCAGGTCCACGTTTGTGCGATAAATTAAATCGATATCGGTCTGAAAAGAATAGGCGCCGAAAGCAAGGCAATTGAAGACGGTACGGGGCCGCACTGAATCGAGAAGGCTGACCAGCCCTTGCCGAATAAGAAGGTCACCAGATACGATCTTTTCGCCCGGCAGTCCCTCGAGCCGCCAGGCAATTGGCGTAGAACTGGTACCAAAGGCGTCGGAGCGGTAGCGGAGCACGAGGCGGAGCAAATTTGCACCCACGAACCCGCTCGCCCCCAGAACAAGAACTGGGCCTTGCAACGAAAGAATTTTGGCCCCGAGCAGATCAACCATGCGGTATCGACTGCAGAGTCTGCGCGAGGACGCTGTCAGGATCGATCCCACTTTCGATACGATGGAAGGACTGGGACCCATACCGGCCAGATACGTAGCCCCGGGCGTGGAAGTGGTGGAACCGATGCGGCATGATCCCGCGTTGCATCAACAAGTAGCTCAGCATGTGGCCGACGCTGCCGTGGGCCACATGTTCCTCGACCACGAATAGAGACCTGGTTGCGACAATTCGCTGCAGCATTTCGTCGGGTAGGCGGTCCGACAGTAACGGCAACTCCGTAACGACCCAGATATCGGGGCGGCTTCTTTCATCAAGCGCGCTTGCAGCACTCAAGAACCCGCCGGCCCCGGGTCCGACGGCGACCAGAACCCCCGTTTGTCCGGCGAGAAGATGCCGCCAAGGGCCGTAGGTAGGCAGCAACGTACAAGCCGGTTTTTCATCACGGCCCAATCGCAAATAAGCTGGGTGCGCATGCCCAGCCATGTCGGTTAAAACAAAGGGAAGATCGTCGGCGAAAGCCGGCACATAAACCCGCATATTCTGCAAACCACACAAAACGCCGTAATCTTCAATCGCGTGGTGCGTCGCTCCCATCACCCCATAGCCGTAGCCACCACCGTTTCCGACCAGCTTTACATCGAAGTCGTGCAGGCAGACGTCGTTACGGACCTGCTCAAATGGCCGGCCGTAAATAAACGGGGCGATGCTGTACGCCCAGCACTGTTGCCCCGTGCTGGCAATTCCAGCAGCAACCGAAATCATATTCTGCTCGGCGACACCTGCGTTGATGAAACGTTCTCTCATCACCCGCTGCAGAGGCTCTAGAGCCATGAAGCCCAGGTCGCCGGTGCAAAAAACAGCTTCACTGTGCTCAACAAGTGCGACCATCGCAGCGCAGAACGCGGCACGCACCTAATTATACACAGCAGTTGCGAGTTCAGCTTGCGCGGCAGCGTACTGTCCTTCGGTCAACGGGAGATAATGCCATTCCATTCGACCCTCCATGAATGAAATGCCACGCCCTTTTATGGTTCGCAGGATCACAACCAACGGGCCGTCATGCGGCGTCTGCAAGGCAATATCGAGCGCAACCGGGTCGTGGCCGTGAACTTCGCACACGGCGAGGCCGAAGCCCGCAAATTTTGTTGCCAGTGGCTCGAGTGATGCGACGGCTGTCGTCGTGCCAAAACCTTGAAGCCCGTTCGCGTCGATAAGGATGACTAGGTTTATGAGCTTGTGGTGCTGGGCAAACATCACTGCCTCCCAAATGGAGCCTTCTTCGCACTCCCCGTCTGAAATCAAGCAATAAATGTTTCCGGGTGCATTTCGCAAACGTTTTCCAAGTGCAGCACCCGCGGCGAGACCCAATCCGTGGCCCAAGCTGCCGGTCGCGAACGCGATCCTGTCGTGCCACCCAGCAACAGGGTGGCCCGCAAGAGTCGTGTTATCCTGATGAAACGTCTTTAACATCTCATCCGGAATGCACCCGATTGCCCATAAAGCAATGTAAAGGGCACCCGCCGCATGGCCCTTGGACAATATGAATAAATCGTCGGGAGTGATAACCGACTGATGCAGGTGCAAAATCGCGTCTAGCGCAGATAGGTTGCCGCCGATGTGGCCAACCTTACTCTCAAAATGCATTTGCAAAAGTCGAGCGCGTGCCTGGTTAGGGGTCAGGACGTTTCGATCGGCAGTCATAGCTGACATGTCTCCAGTCCTGGGTTCGTCGATAACATGGGCGATGAGTGCGGTCCAGGAACTACGGCCATAGGCGTGTGATCACGTAAACAGACCCAGTCCCTATTCGCAATCGCGCGGGTGCGGCGCTGGCTTAGTATGAGACCTTCGCATAACCCTTCCCCCAACGCGATGTGATGTGTTTTTTTCCCCCCGGGTAACGGAGCGATCGAATGCGACGCAGGGTCGGGCAAGGCAATCTGGTCGAGGGTCTGATCGGCCCCACGGTCGGGCGTAACGTCACGCTCGACCGCATCGCAACCATACTCGACTGGCCCGCGCTGGAAGCCCTGCTGGCAGACCTGTATGCCTCGCCCACGGGCCGGCCATCCTACCCGATCAGCCTGCTGCTGCGCGCCCTGTTGCTCCAGGCCTGGCATGGCCTGTCCGACCCGGCTGCCGAGGCCGCCCTCTCCGACCGGCTCAGCTTCCGGCGCTTCCTCGGCGTGGGCCTGGACGAGCCGACGCCCGACCACTCGACGCTGTGGCGCTTCCGCGAGGCGCTGGCCAAGCGGGGGCTGGCGCACGAACTGCTTGCCGCCGTCAACGCGCAGCTCGACCGCCACGGCGTCATCCTGCGCACGGGGACGCTCATCGACGCGACGCTAATTGAGGCCAACGTGTCGGCCAGGAACGAGCGTCGCGATGGGCGGCCGGTCGACCCGGATGCGCGTTGGACCCGCAGGGGCAAGCGGTCCGTGCTGGGCTACAAGATGCATGTGGCCGTGGACCAGGGCAGCGGCCTCGTGCGCGCGGCGGTGGTGACGGACGCGGCGACGCACGACGTGCGCCCCGGCCCGGGCCTGGTGCAGGGCGACGAGGCGATGGTGACGGCCGACAAGG
>JAYVTX010000231.1:0-5460 GCA_043788425.1 Rhodospirillales bacterium | reverse complement strand
CGCCCAGGCCTACGTCGGCCGCGCCCAGCAGAGCATGGTCTCGGCCGCCCTACGCCAGGCATTCATCCAGCCCGATCGCGCCAGCGCCAGCCAGACGCTCCGCCACACCGCCGATCAGCTGCGGGGGAAATGGCCGAAGCTCGCGGCCTTCATCGACGAGAGCGAGACCGACGTGCTGGCCCACATGGATTTCCCCACCCAGCATCGCTCCAAAATCCACAGCACCAACCCGATCGAGCGCGTCAACAAGGAGGTCAAGCGCCGAGCCGATGTCGTCGGCATCTTCCCCAACGAGGCATCCATCATCCGCCTCGTCGGCGCCGTGCTCCTCGAACTCAACGACGAGTGGCAACTCCAGCATCGCTACATGCAGACCGAGGCCATGGCCGAACTTACACCGGCGATGGTCGAGGTGTTTCCACCCCAGATTGCCACCGCAGCCGAATGATCCGCGGCCACATCAACCTACAACCAATTCACACCACGTTGACGGACGTGACCATTTTATTCTGAGGATTGGTGAGCCGGCAGGCACTCTTATGCGGCGCGACCTCTGATGGTTGGGATACCTACGGAAACGTGAAGCCCCCGCCGCTTTCTATGATTCGTCACTACCGACAATGTTGGCGGATGAGTATTTCGATTTAGACCGGGGGTTTCGATGCGTGTGTTCAGCGTCTGCTTGATTATGGCTGTCCTGTGCTGCAGCCTTAGGCCGGCCTGGGCCGATGATGCGGCGACGGTTTCGGCGGCGGATCACCAGGCTATCGAGCAGGTGATTACGTCCCAAGTCGACGCGTTTCGCCACGATGCCAGTGACGCCGCGTTCAGTTATGCGTCCCCCAACATACAATCTATGTTTGGGAACGCGACGCAGTTCATGGGAATGGTGCGGCGGGCGTATCCGCCGGTCTACCGGCCACGGTCGTTCAAGTTCGAACAACTGGTCACAATCAACGGGCGGATCGTCCAGCGCGTGATGCTTGTTGGCCCTGACGGTGCCGAAGCGTTGGCGCTGTACACGATGGAGCGCGAACAGGATGGCACGTGGCGGATCGATGGATGCTCATTGGTCAAGCCGGAGGGAGCGGACGCCTAAGTAAACGCGACCGGCGGGTACAAACCTACGGATTGCGAGGCGCACCGACGCGCACGAAGTACCCTTGTCCAACGCCGCATTTGCCCCATTTCTAAGACTTCAATAACCGAAAGGAGGTGATCCAGTGTCTCATTGTATCGAAATACGGAGCCGTGCCGTGACCTGGATGTCTGCTCTCACCGCGGTGTCGGCGGGCTAATTCAACAGTCGGCGGCGCGTCCGTCGAACAATGGGAAGGCCTTGGCATTCGTGCCGGGGCCTTCCGTCGTTTTAGACCGGCCAAATTAAGTCGGGCGGTACCCCACCTCGTTACACGTCGTCTCAACCGCCGCCTGCCGCCCACCGGCCGCCTTACGCCAGTTTGGCTGGTCAAAGTTGCGGGTTTCGTGAACGCGATTGGCCTGCGCACTCGCGCGAAACTCCGCCCATTCCACGTCATCTGGGGCCGTAGGGTCCGGCACATCCTGCAGCGTCGTCTGGGCCGGGTCGGCACGCACCCATAAATCCCGCACCCGCTCCAGCAGCGCATCGACGCGGGCGAGTGCAGCCGCCAGACCCTGCTGTGCGGTATAGGCGCCGGCAAACGGGTCCCACACCTCGAACGCATACGCGGCGACGCCGTTGGGCTCGTCGTGCCGGGTAATCCTCAACGCAGGGCGGCTCATCGGCGTATCCAGCTTAGTGAGCCGGTGTTATCGGCACCGCACGCCCCCGGCGCAACCCGCAATCAGGCTTGCATGGCGAATACCAGCAGTGTGCGGGACGGGACCTCATACGCAGCACCCATCGGAAACATTTCTGCTATCGCCCGGTCCATATTTCGGTCGGGTGCAGATGTGTCCAGCACGCGCTGCCATCCCTTACCCAGCGCTGCGGGCGGAAGCGTAAACAACACTGCGCCGGCATAGGCGTTCATCAGCAGCAGCATGGTCGTATCGGCGCCAGGCCGCTTTATCCCCGTTACCTGTGCCCGGCCGTCGATCAGCATGCCCAAACACGCAAGCGCCGGATCCTGCCAATCGCGCCACTCCATCTCCGTCCCATCGGCGCGGCACCAGGTCACATCCTTCACCCCGGCACCCGCCATCTCGGCGCCTGTGAAGAACCGCCCACGGCGCAGGATCGGGTAGTCATGGCGCAGTTTTATCAACCGCTGCACAAGCGCCAGTTGCGACTGGCCCCACGCGGAAATGTCCCAATTCAGCCAGCTTACGTCATTGTCTTGGCAGTACGCGTTATTATTCCCGGACTGCGTGCGACCAAACTCGTCACCCGCGACCAGCATGGGTGTTCCCTGCGCCAGTAACAGCGTGGCAAGGATGTTCCGCATTTGGCGCTGGCGTAGCACGTTCACGTCCGGGTCATCGGTCTCACCCTCGGTCCCATGATTCCAGCTGTAATTACTATCAGTACCGTCGCGACCCTCTTCGCCGTTTGCTTCATTGTGCTTGTCGTTGTAGGTGACCGCGTCGCGAAGGGTAAAACCATCATGGGCGGTTACGAAATTGACCGTCGCCCAGGGCTTCCGACCCCGCCGATCGAAAATATCTGACGACGCCGATAGCCGTGCCGCCAGCGCCGGGGTCATGCCTGGGTCGCCCTTCCAAAACCGCCGCACATCGTCCCGGAACTTGTCGTTCCATTCCGCCCAACCCGGCGGAAAGCCGCCCACCTGGTAGCCGCCCGGCCCGCAATCCCAAGGCTCTGCCACCAGTTTTACGCTATTCAGCACCGGGTCCTGCTGACAGACGTGCAGGAAGCCGCTGCCCTGGTCGAACCCGTGCGGCTCGCGCGCCAGAATCGTACCCAGATCGAACCGGAACCCGTCGACGTGCATTTCCTGCACCCAATAGCGCAGGCTGTCCGTCACCATCTGCAGCACGCGTGAGTTACTCAGGTTGAGCGTATTCCCAGTCCCAGTATCGTTAATGTAAAACCGTCTATCCTGAGCCAGCCGGTAATAAGAACTATTGTCGATACCCTTAAACGATAGGGTAGGGCCTTTTTCGTTACCCTCCGCTGTGTGATTATACACAACGTCAAGGATGACTTCGAGTCCTGCATCATGCAAGTGGGCCACCATTTCCTTAAATTCGGCATGGGCGGTGGCGGGCTTGCTGCTATACCGTGGATCCGGGGCGAAGAAACCGATCGTGTTGTAGCCCCAGTAATTGGTCAGGCCCTGTTCCGTCAGCCGGCTTTCGTTGATGAAGGTGTGGATCGGCAGCAGCTCGATACTGGTAACACCCAGCGCCCGCACGTAGTCGATGACCTCCTTGACCGCCATGCCGCTGAATGTGCCGCGCAGGTCGGGCGGTACGGCGGGATGCAGTCGCGTAAAACCGCGCAGATGTGTTTCGTAGAAGATGGTCTGGTCCCACGGCACCTGCGGCCGGCGGTCGCGCAACCAGGTGAAGGCCGGGTCGATAACGACGCATTTCGGCACGCTGGCGGCGCTGTCCCGCGTGTCGATCACCCGGTCGTCCCCGTGCTCGTACCAATAGCCATACACGTCCGGGCCCCAGGTCAGCGCGCCCACGTGGCTCTTGGCATACGGGTCCAGCAAAAGCTTGTGCGGGTTGAAGCGGTGCCCGGCCTCCGGCGCCCAGGGGCCATGTACCCGGTAGCCGTACACCGTGTTGGGCCGGGCGTCGGGCAGGTAGCCGTGCCATACTTCGTCGGTGTATTCCGGCAGCGTAATCCGCTCCAATTCGGTGCGACCGGTGGCGTCGAACAGGCACAGCTCGACCCGTGTCGCGTTGGCGGAAAACAGGGCGAAGTTCACCCCGACCCCGTCCCAGGTGGCACCCAGCGGGTGTGGCAAGCCCTCGGTAATACGCGACAGACGCCCGTCGCTCATGCGGCTTGCCCCACATCAGGCACTGACGGATTGTAGCCGCCGAACCGGAGGTGCCCATGTATTTCGAGGATATTGCGATCGGCCAAACCTTCGTCTCCCAAGCCATTACCGTCACGCAGGACGAGATCATCGCCTATGCGACCCAATACGACCCCCAGGTCCAGCACATCGATCCAGAGGGGGCGCGGCATAGCATCTTTGGTGAGCTGGTTGCCAGCGGCTGGCACACGGCGGCGCTGACGATGCGGATGCAGACCGAAACATTCATGGGCCGCTTCCCCGGCGGCGCACTCGGCGCGCAACTGGACGGACTGGCCTGGCCACGCCCGGTTCGTCCCGGGGACACGCTGCATGTCCTGCTGGAGGTGCTGAGCGCCCGCCCCTCTCACTCCCGGCCCAATCGTGGCGTGCTGCAGGTGCGAACGACGACGCTTAATCAGCGGGATGAGCCGGTACAGGTTATGACGGCCGCGCTCTTGGTCCCACGCCGACCCGCATCCTAATCCGAGGCATCGGCTAACGCGCCGTCGGCCAGTTCGGGCAGTAGCGGCAGTAACTGGTTCAGATCGCGTTCGGCCACGCAGCAGAGGTAATGGCGTACCAGGGGTGCATCGCCCTCTGCCTCCGGCAACGGAAGCCCGTCGGGACCGAGCGGCAGGGCAGCCAGGCCCAGATCGGCATAAACCTGCAACAGGCCGGGGCCGGCCCGCCAAACGGCTGGGTCCAGCCCCTCCTGCTGCGCTAGGTCACGAAGGTTCCAGACGGTGGATGCGTAGTCCGATGCCGCACCGGCCGGGTCACCCAGGCCCAGCATCACCCGGCCGACCCGGCGGAACGGGATGCCGGCGCGGCCCATCTCGCCCATCACGATGCCATCGGCCTGAACCGGCGGCACGGCCCCTAGCGCCGCGTAGCGCGCCCGGCCGTCACCAGCCCAGGGGGTCCAAGCAACCCGGCCTGGGCGGATCAGCCGCCATAGCGCGATCAGGGACAGGACAACCGCCAACCCCACGGCCAGCCGCAGCCCATTTGGCACATCCGGCGATAGAATCACTTCAAGCACGTTATTATCCTGCAACCCGCGCATCCGTGGCTCAAACCCGGCCAGCGCCAATACGCAAATAACGAGCGCCATCAGTGGCACGGCCGTACCGGCCCGTAGTGGCCCGGATAGCAGACGGGCGTGGCGATAATACGCATCGCGGAACGGGGCCACCAGCAGGGTCGCCAGAACCAGCACGGCGGTAATCCACAGCTCCGACCGTTGCGCCGCCGTGTACCCGGCGGCCAGCAGCAACAGGACGATCGTACTGCCCCACGCCAGCGTTACCCGCTGCGCCAGGCCGATCGACAGCACGATCAGCGCGGCGCCGATCAGGGAGGGTATAAACTGCCCGGCATTGGCCGCGATCTCCGCAAAATCAGGATCGATCCAGGAAAAGTCTGGCCGTTCATCCAGCACACCCACGGCCAGCAACAGCGCGCCGCACAACGCGACGGC
>JAYVTX010000230.1:0-11011 GCA_043788425.1 Rhodospirillales bacterium | reverse complement strand
TACCGCTGGCTTCGCGACGGGTTTGGGGCGCAGGCGGTATTGCATTTCGGCACCCACGGCGCGCTGGAGTTCATGCCCGGCAAACAGGCCGGCCTATCCGCCGCCTGCTGGCCCGACCGGCTGATCGGCCACCTGCCCAACTTCAACCTGTACGCCAGCAACAACCCCAGCGAAGGCATGATCGCCAAGCGCCGGGCCAACGCCGTGCTGATTTCCTACCTTACCCCGCCCGTCGCGTCGGCCGGGCTGTATCGCGGGCTGCTGGACCTGAAGGCGACGCTCGACCGCTGGCGCGCGCTGGAGCCGGACGTCGATTTGGAGCAACGGGCGCAGCTGGCGGCGCTGGTACAGGCGCAGGCCGCGGCCGTGGACCTGTCGGCGGCCGAACCCGCCTGGGCCGATGCGGGCGCAGAAACGCTACGGCTGAACACCGCCCTTTTGGAGCTGGAGTACACGCTAATCCCACACGGCCTGCATGTTATCGGGCAGCCGCCGAACGAGGCCGAACGCTCCGAAATGCTGGACGCGGCACAGGTGTACGAACCGGTCGAGCGCGCGCGCCTCGATGCGCTGCTGGCCCATGACAATGAACTTCCGGCAATCCTGCATGCCCTAGACGGCGGCTTCACCCGCCCCGCACCCGGCGGCGACCTGCTACGCACCACCGCCGTGTTGCCGACGGGCCGCAACCTGCACGGCTTCGACCCATTCCGCCTGCCCAGCGCCTTTGCCGTGCAGGACGGGGCCCGCCAGGCCGACCGGCTGCTGGCCCGGCATTTTGCGGACACAGGCACCGTACCGGAGACGGTGGCGATCGTGCTGTGGGGCACTGATAACTTGAAATCAGAGGGTGGGCCGATCGGCCAGGCACTATGGCTGATGGGTGCGGCCCCCCGGTTCGACAGCTATGGCCGTCTGACCGGCGCGTCACTCATACCGCTTGAGACGCTGGGCCGTCCGCGGGTCGACGTCGTCATCACCCTGTCCGGCATTTTCCGCGATTTGCTGCCGCTGCAAACGAAGTTACTTGCCGAGGCCGCGTTAATGGCCGCCAGCGCCGACGAGGCCCCATCGGATAATTTCATCCGCAAGCACGCACTGGCGTTTATGGCAGGGCATGGCGGCACGATGGAGCAGGCGGCGTTGCGCGTGTTCGGCAATGCGGACGGGGCGTACGGCGCCAACGTCAATTCGCTCGTCGGCAGTGGCGGCTGGCAGGATGAAGACGAGTTGGGCGATGCGTATGTCGCGCGGAAGGGTTTTGCGTATGGCGTCGATGGCCGGCCCGCGCGGGCGACTGACGTGCTGGGGCAAGTGCTGGCGACGGTCGATGTGACGTATCAGAATCTGGACAGCATCGAGCTAGGCGTCACCACCGTCGACCACTACTTCGATACGCTAGGCGGCATCACCCGCGCCGTTAAGAAAGCGCGCGGCGGCACGGCAGCCAGCGTCTACATCGGCGACCAAACCCGTGGCGACGGCCTGGTGCGGACGCTGAACGAGCAAATCAGCCTCGAAACCCGGACCCGCGCGCTAAATCCAAAATGGTATGAGGGCCTGCTGAAACACGGCTATGAAGGCGTGCGCGAAATCGAGGCGCATGTGACCAACACCCTAGGATGGTCGGCCACCACGGGTGAGGTGAGCCCGTGGGTCTATCAGCAACTGGCGGAAACCTACGTACTCGACGACACGATGCGTGACAGGCTTGCGGCGCTGAACCCTAAGGCGTCGGCCAAGATCGTCGGGCGCCTGCTAGAAGCGACGGACCGTAAATACTGGTCGCCCGACCCGGCCACGCTCGATGCGCTGCGCCAAGCGAGCGACGATCTTGAAGACCGCCTCGAAGGCGTGACCACGGAGATGGCAGCATGACCCTCGCAACCCTTCCCTACCCGGTCCGCAAGGGCGCCCGGCCCGATGGCGACGGTAGCGTTCAGGTGGAGCTGGACCCAAACCTCAAAATTGGTAACGCCAAGGTGTTTGCCGTCTATGGTAAGGGTGGCATCGGTAAGAGTACCACCAGCAGCAACCTGTCGGCGGCGTTTAGTAAACTGGGTAAGCGCGTGCTACAAATCGGTTGTGATCCGAAGCACGACAGCACTTTTACTTTGACAAAGCAGCTACTGCCGACAGTGATCGACGTGCTGGAGGGCGTGAACTTCCACTCGGAGGAGTTGCGGGTCGAAGATTTTGTCTTCCCAGGCTATAATGGTGTCATGTGCGTGGAGGCGGGCGGGCCACCAGCCGGCACGGGCTGCGGCGGCTACGTCGTCGGGCAAACGGTCAAGCTGCTCAAGGAACACCATCTGCTGGAGGAGACGGATGTCGTCATCTTCGACGTGCTGGGCGACGTCGTCTGCGGCGGGTTCGCCAGCCCGTTGCAGCATGCCGACCGGGCGCTGATCGTCACCGCCAACGATTTCGACAGCATCTTTGCGATGAACCGCATCGTCGCGGCCATTCAGGCAAAGGCCAAGAATTACAACGTGCGGCTGGGGGGCGTTATTGCCAATCGCAGCAAAGATACCGACCAGATCGACCGCTACAATAACGTCACTGGCCTCGAACTGCTCGCCCGCTTCCCCGACCTCGATGATATCCGCCGCTCACGCCTGAAGAAGTGCACGTTGTTCGAAATGGACAGCACCCCGGCACTAGAGGCGGTCAAGTTGGAGTACATGCGCCTGGCCGCGCAGTTATGGGCGGGGACGGAGCCGCTGATGGGACAGCCCATGCGCGACCGGGAGATCTTCGACCTGCTTGGTTATGACTGAAACCACCTACCTCAGCCGCCGGCAGGAGCTGGAGACCTATTTCGGCCGGACCGCCGCCGAGACGTGGGCGAAGCTTACAAGTGATGCGCCCGTCAGCGGTATCCGTGCGACGGTGCGCGCCGGGCGAGACCGGATGCGGGCGACGCTGCTATCCTGGTTACCAGCCGATCTGACGGGCCTTCGTATTCTGGATGCAGGGTGTGGCACCGGGGCGCTGGCCGTGGGGGCAGCCGAACGGGGCGCGCAAGTGGTCGCGATCGATTTGGCCGGGCCGTTGATCGACGTTGCCCGGGAGCGTACGCCGGCTGGTCTGGATATCACGTACGGCACCGGTGACATGATGGACCCGGCGCTCGGCACGTTCGACCACGTTGTGGCGATGGACAGTCTCATTCACTATCGGGCGACAGACATGGCACGCACGATTGCCGGGCTGGCGGCGCAATGCACTGGCTCGGTCGTGTTTACATTCGCGCCACGCACGCCGCTGCTGACGGTCATGCACGCGGCGGGTACGCTATTCCCCCGGGCCGACCGTGCGCCCGCGATCGAGCCGGTGGGGCCCCGGCACATCCAGGCCTTGCTCCGCGGCACACCCTCCCTCGCAGCCTGGACGCCGGGCCGGACGCAGCGGATCGCCAGCGGGTTCTACACCTCGCAAGCAGCCGAGCTCGTGCGCCGGTGAAGCAGTTCTACAACCGGCTCGGCAGTAGTTTTATGCCGTTCGCGGACGTGGCGTCGCCCAACTTGCCGATGGGGCGGCTGCTGCGGTTGAGCCTGTTCCAGGTTACGGTCGGCATGGCGATTGTGCTGCTGATCGGCACCCTGAACCGGGTCATGATCGTGGAACTGGGCGTCCCCGCTTGGCTCGTAGCAGCCATGGTCGGGCTGCCACTGGTGTTCGCCCCCGCGCGCGCAGTGGTGGGGTGGAAAAGTGACACGCACCGCTCCGTTCTCGGCTGGCGGCGCGTGCCGTATCTGTGGTTCGGCACCCTGCTGCAATTCGGCGGCCTGTCGATCATGCCGTTCGCGCTGCTAATTCTGTCGGGTGACACTACGGGCCCGGCTTGGGTCGGCACGGCGTCAGCGGCGCTCGCATTCCTGTTGGTCGGCGCCGGGCTGCATACGACGCAGACGGTCGGGCTGGCGCTGGCCACCGACTTATCCCCGCCGGAGACGCATCCGCGTGTGGTGGCGATGCTGTGCATGGCGCTGCTTTTAGGCATGGTCATAAGCGGTCTGGCGTTCGGCGTGCTGCTCGCCCACTTCTCCCAACTGCGCCTGATCCAGGTTGTGCAGGGCACCGCCGTCGTGACCATCGCGCTGAATGCCGTGGCGTTGTGGAAGCAGGAAGCGCGAAACCCGGCCGCGACCGCCGCCCGCGCCCGGCCGAGTTTTTCCGAAACTTGGCGCAGGTTCAACCAGGTCAGCCAATCCCGACGGCGTCTGGTAGCGCTGGGTTTCGGAACCGTCGCGTTCAGCATGCAGGATATTCTGCTGGAGCCGTATGGTGGCCACGTGCTGGGCCTGTCCGTAGGTGCAACAACGTTCATGACCGCGTTGCTGGCCGTGGGCGGGCTGTTCGGCTTTGGCACCGCGGCACGCTGGCTGGGTCAGGGGATGGACCCGTACCGGCTGGCGGCGGGCGGGGCGATGGTTGGACTGGCGGCGTTCGCGTGCGTCATCTTCGCCGCCCCTGCCGGGTCGGTGCCGTTGTTTGGGGCTGGCGTGACACTGATCGGTCTGGGCGCCGGGCTGTTCGCGCATTGTACATTGACGGCAGCGATGGCGGCGGCTGACCCGTCGCAAGTTGGGCTGACGCTCGGCATCTGGGGCGCGGTGCAGGCGACGGCGGCCGGGCTGGCTGTCGCCGGCGGGGGGCTGCTGCGCGACGGCGTCGCCGTACTGGCTGACCGTGCGGACCTAGGCCCCACGTTGGTCAGCCCAGCGACCGGCTACATCGCCGTCTACACGATCGAGCTTGCCTTGCTATTCGTGACCCTGGTTGCGATCGGCCCCCTGGTCCGGATCGCGGCGCCCGGGCGCCTGCCCATGCCGCACCTTTCCTGCTGAGGTTTCACCATGCACAGCGCCATCACTAACTACATCGATGTGGCCCAACTGACGCTTTACGCGTTCTGGATCTTCTTCGCGGGCCTGATCTACTACTTGCAACAGGAGAGTAAGCGCGAGGGCTATCCCTTGATCGATGAGCGCACCGGCATCGCCGATGTCGAGGGCTACCCCGGCGTACCGGACGCCAAAACCTTTATTTTAGCCGGTAATACCCATGCCTATGCGCCCCGTGCCGAGCCGCAGGACGTGGTAAACGGCACGCCAATTGCCAGCTTCCCCGGTGCCCCACTGACGCCCATCGGCAATCCGATGACGTCCGGCATGGGCCCAGGTGCCTACGCCCAGCACCGGGCAGACGTGCCAGACCATTGCTTTGACGATCACGGGCCAAAGATCGTGCCGCTGCGTTCGGTCCCTGACTTCTTCCTCGCTTGGGAGGACCCGGCCGTCATCGGCATGGTTGTCGTCGGTCATGACAAAGTGCGGGCCGGCACGGTTGTGGATGCGTGGGTAGACCGGTCAGAGGTTGTGATCCGCTATGTGGAAATAGAACTCGATGACGAGTCCGGCCGCGTTCTGTTGCCCATGAACTTCTTGACGATCAAGTCTAAGCTACGGGAAATCCGCACCAATACAATCATGGGCGCCCAGTTCTCCGACGTGCCGCGCACCCGCGATCCGGAGCTGGTCACGATGCTGGAGGAGGAGAAGATCATGGGCTACTTCGGCGCTGGGCTGATGTACAGCACGCCAGAGCGCGTGAAGCCGCTGATCTAGTGGCGGCCCTAAAACCCCGCCGCGGCCTGCCATCCGGCCTACCGCCGGGCGAGCGCCTGCTGTGGCAGGGTGCGCCAAACTGGTGGTCGGTCGCCAAGCATGTCTTTCATGTGCGTGGCGTAGCAGGGTACATGCTGGCCGTTCTGGCCTGGAATATCGGCTCGGGCGTGATGGCCGACACGCTGACGCCGGGGCTGGTCGGGCGCTATCTGGCCGTGAGCGTCGTACCGGTCTTGCTGGCGCTCGGCTATGCGTGGCTCATCGGGCGGGCAACTGTCTATACGATCACGGACCGTCGGATCGTGCTCAAGATCGGGCTGATCCTACCGATGTCGTTCAACCTGCCATATGCCCGGATCGAGGCGGCGTCGATCGTCGGGCGATCCAGCGGCACCGGCGACATTTCGCTGTTGCTCAATCCTGGTGACAAGCTAGCGTATTTAGTGCTGTGGCCGCACGCCCGGCCCTGGCGCGCGAAGCGGGCAGAGCCAAGTATACGATGCGTGCCGGATGCACAGCGCGTCGGTGTGATCCTGGCGCAAGCATTGAAAGCGTCCCTTGCAGCCCCGGCGCTGCAGGTTGCGGCGTAGGAGGATGGGGCGTGCAAGCTGGCTGGCAAAACAAGGTAGCGCCGATCGTAGTTGCCTCGGCCATCGGGCTGTCGCTGACGATCGCCGTGGTAGGGCGGCTAACAGCGGGCGCGCCGGCCGCTGAGACGGGCACGCCGGTGGCCAGCCGGGACCTGCGCTTTGTCGATGGGCCGGCCGGGTCGGTTGTGATCCGAAACGCCCAAACCGACGCGATGATCGATACCCTGACGGGCGAGAATGGCTTCATTCGCGGTACACTGCGCGGCTTGGCCCGCAATCGTAAATCTGAGGGCGTCGGCAACGGCCCGCCCTTCCGCCTGACCGCGTGGGCTGACGGGCGCCTTACCCTCACGGACACCGCCAACCAACGCAAGGTCGAGCTTGAGGCCTTTGGAAGTGAGAATCGCGCCGTGTTCGACCGTTTATTGGCCCTGCCATGACTACCGTACAAGTGATGTGCAACGTCGATATCGAAAAGACGCCGTACAGCTTCCACGCCCATGCCGTTCCGGACGGCATCGACATCCGGCCCGGCGACACCGTTCAAGTACATAATGCACCCACACACGTGCAGTTCGGTGATAAATACGTCTGCATCCTGCCAGCTACCGTAACCCGGGCCGGGCCGCTGTTGCGGGCCTGGACCACGTTCACCGCGATGTTCGAGTTGACCGAGCTCTACGAAGTGGGCTTTTTGCCGAAAGAGACACCATGAACGCGATCTCAGCCGCCACCACGAAGGCGCCAAACGCCAGCACCGAATACGCGCAGCAGGATACAATGCTGAGCCCCCGGTTCTACACGACCGACTTTGCCGCCATGGAGCGGATGGACGTGTCGGGGGTTCGCGCCGAATGGGACGGGTTGATCGCCGAACTTAAGGCAGACCCAAACCGCAACCATTTCATCCGCACCCCGGTATTCGACGCCGATTTCAGCACCATGGAGCCAGAACTTCGCAAGGAGTTCTTGGAGTTCCTGGTCAGCTCCGTCACCGCCGAGTTCTCGGGTTGCGTGTTGTATGCCGAGATCAAGAAGCGGATTGCAGACGGCGATATTCATGAGTTGTTCAGCTACATGACCCGCGACGAAGCCCGGCACGCGGCGTTCATCAACGACAGCCTGAAAGACTTCAACGTCGCGGTAGATCTCAGCTTTCTGACCAAAGTGAAGAAGTACACCTACTTCCAGCCCAAGTTCATCTTTTACGCCACCTACCTCAGCGAGAAGATTGGCTACGCCCGCTACATCACGATCTTTCGCCACCTGCAGCGCAACCCCGATCGCATGTTCCATCCCATCTTCCAGTGGTTTGAGGAATGGTGTGGCGACGAGTTCCGCCATGGCGAGGCGTTTGCGCTACTCATGCGCTCCGACCCGAAATTGCTGCGCGGCGTGAACGTGCTGTGGATCCGTTTCTTCCTCAATGCCGTGTTCGCGACGATGTATGTTCGCGACCATGCGCGGCCGGTGTTCCATGCGGCACTGGGCGTCGATCCGACCGAATACGACATGACCGTCTTCCGCACGACGACGGAGATTTGCAAGCAGGTATTCCCCGTCTCGCTCGACCTCGATCACCCGGCGTTTGCCCCCACGCTCGACCGCCTGCGCCGCATTACGGAGGGCAAGCGCGCCGCCCGGGCGCAGGGGGGTGTGGTGGGTGCGTTCAAGGGCGCCGGGCTGACGCTTGCTGCGGCTGCTAACTTCGTGCGGCTATATGCGATCCCAACCAAGTCCAACACTATGCCGGCACAGGTCCGGCTCGCCCCAGCCTGGTAGCCCGGCGGCGTCCATGTCGCTTTATGGCGCCCCAGCCGTGTATGCCTTGTTTGTCTGGTGGTTCAGCACAGGTGTAATCATCTGGCTAGATTTGCGCCCGGCGACGTTCCGCTGGGCGATGGGCGTAGGGACAGTGCTGCTTGGCGGGGCCCTGTGGCAGTTGGCTTCCGGGTCGTCGGACGTCAGTGTCGGCGCCGCCTATGCCGCGTTCACTTGGGCTGTCCTCGCCTGGGGCTGGCAGGAGATGGCGTTCTTTATGGGCTACATCACCGGGCCCCGCCGCCAGGGTCCGCCAGAGAGTGCGTCTGAATGGCGTCGGTTCATCTGTGGCGTACAGGCATGTCTGTGGCATGAACTTTCGATCGCAGCGACTGCGTTTATTATCGTTGCGGCTACCTGGGGACAGCCCAACCAGGTTGGAGCGTGGACCTTCTGCCTGCTATGGGCGATGCGGCAGTCCGCCAAGCTAAACTTTTTCCTCGGCGTACTGAACCTCGGTGAACAGTTCATCCCGCCGCATCTATCTTATTTACGGGGCTATATGCGCCGGCGGCCGATGAACCGGCTATTTCCACTGTCTGTCGCAATCGGCACGATCGGAATTGTCGCGCTGCTGCTCCGGCTGGACGGTTCGCTGACCGATACGCAGGTCACCGGCACCGTGTTCTTGCTGACCATGCTCAGCCTGGCAGTCATCGAACACTGGGTTCTAATCCTGCCCATCCCATTTGCGCGGCTGTGGGGCTGGGCCCTGGCTTGGCGCAAGACGACTGCGACGACCTGAATCGGAGAACGGCAATGGACTACGAGGACTTCTTCAAAGGTGAGCTGGACACTCTGCGTCGCGGCGGCAATTACCGCGTATTCGCCGATCTGCAACGCCAGGCCGGCGCATTCCCATCCGCGGTGCACATGGCCGACGGCGTGCAGGGGGACGTGACGGTATGGTGTAGCAACGACTACCTTGGCATGGGGCAGCACCCGGCCGTGCTGTCGGCCATGCACCAGGCGCTGGATGAGTGTGGTGCCGGCGCGGGCGGCACGCGCAACATTGCCGGTACGAACCACTACCACGTACTGCTGGAGCAGGAGTTGGCAGACCTGCATCACGCCGATAGCGCGTTGCTGTTCAACTCCGGCTACATGTCGAACTGGGCCGCGCTGAGTACGCTCGGTGCCCGGCTGCCAAACGTCATGGTGCTGTCGGACGCGTTGAACCATGCCTCAATGATCGAGGGCATCCGGCATAGTCGAGCGGAGAAGATGGTGTTCGCGCATAACAACCCGGACGATTTGGACCGAAAGCTATCCGACCTCGATCCGGCGCGTCCAAAGATGATCGTGTTCGAAAGCATCTACTCCATGGATGGCGACGTCGCGCCCGTGGCCGAGATCTGCGACGTGGCGGATAAGCATGGCGCGATGACCTACCTCGATGAGGTACACGCGGTTGGCTTATATGGCCCGCGCGGCGGCGGCATTGCGGAAAAGCTGGGGCTTTCGCACCGGATTACGGTGACCGAAGGAACGCTGGCCAAGGGGTTTGGCGTCATTGGCGGGTATATTGCCGGGTCGGCCGCAATGGTAGATTTCGTGCGCAGCTTCGCCAGCGGCTTCATCTTTACCACCGCCCTGCCGCCGGCCGTATGTGCAGGCGCGCTAGCCAGCATCCAACACCTGAAATCCAGCAATGCAGAGCGCGATGGCCAGCAGGCCCGGGTAGCGGAACTGCGGGCGGCGCTGGACGACGCAGGCGTGCCGCACATGCCTAATCCTAGCCATATCGTACCGGTCATGGTTGGCGACGCGGCCCGGTGCAAGACGATCAGCGACCGGCTGATGCAGGAGTTTGGCGTCTATTTGCAGCCGATCAATTATCCGACCGTTCCCCGCGGCACAGAGCGGCTGCGTATCACGCCGGGTCCGCTTCATACGAGTGCAGACATTCGACACCTTGTCGCCGCATTGCAAACGATTTGGCAGGATATGGCGTTAAAGAAGGTGGCCTAGCCCAACCAGGCTTTGCAACCGCCACGCACCGCCCACATGCGGGTGGCGAATTTAGGAGCGATAACCATGCGTGAGTTTGAACCCAAAACCCGCCGCGGCATCCTGCGCGCCGGCCTGACGATCGCGGCCGGCACGGTAGCCGCCGTAACCAGTGCCCGTGCGCAGGACGCTGAGAAGGTCGCACAGGAGCTGGTGCAGTATCAGTTGCAGCCGAAGGACGGTGCCAAGTGCAGTGCC
Source organism: Rhodospirillales bacterium (assembly GCA_043788425.1). Taxonomy (GTDB): domain Bacteria; phylum Pseudomonadota; class Alphaproteobacteria; order Acetobacterales; family Acetobacteraceae; genus JANPPS01. The sequence goes on along the minus strand of JAYVTX010000230.1, from coordinate 759 downwards.
TGCGCGCAGTGGCAGGCCCCCGCCGCCTGCGCCATCGTTGCGGGTAAGATTAGCCCCGAGGGTTGGTGCGTCGCCTTCGCGCCTAAGGAAGGCTGATCAACACGCGTGGGGCCCCTCCCGTGTGAGGGGCCTCGATTTTCATTCTGCCAGGCCGAAATCGTCTGCGACGCCGTAGATTTGCTAGCGTTAGCAAGCTATTCTCAGCGACGGGTGGACCCAACCTTCGTCCCGGCTTTAAATGACCTCTACAGGCCACCGTGGAATACCCTTTTCAGCGTGCCAATGGCCGCGTCGGGTATGGTCGCAACACTTCAATCGGCCGAACAGCAAACAAACATACACCCGCGGTTAACTTTGTCGGCCAAATCCGGATCGCGCATGAAACCATCACGCGCGACCCGGTCCCGCCTTACGGTGCCGGCAGCGGCTCCGGCGTTGCGGCCAGGCTGCGCAGATAAGCAATAACGTTAGCCCGGTTCTGCTGGTCGGCGATGCCCGCGTAAGACATTTTGGTCCCAGGCGCATAGGCCGAGGGCTTCGTCAGCCACTTATCCAGTTCCTCATACGTCCACTGTTGACCAGTATGGGTCTTCAGTGCGCTAGAGTAGGCGTACCCCTCCGCATGGGCGGCGATCGGCTGGCCCACAACACCGTATAAATTCGGGCCGATACCGTTTTTGCCACCTTCGTTGAGCGAGTGGCAGGCAACGCAGCCCAGCTTCGCCATCTGCCCCTTACCGGCATCGGCATCGGCAGATA
>JAYVTX010000229.1:0-14594 GCA_043788425.1 Rhodospirillales bacterium | reverse complement strand
TCAGGCCTGGTGCTGACCCACGGCGTCATGACCACGACGCCCACGGATCATAATGGGTTTGATACACGGGCCCGGGTGATGGTGACGATCCAGGATGGTGCGTGGAAACTGTTGCCCTAGGGCAAGGCCTGGGGCTTCGCCCTACGACCCCAGCAAGGGCGGAGCCTTTGCGATCTATTTTTGAAGCAGCGTATTATGTCCGGGTCGGGGGCAGCGCCCTTGGCTTGCTCTGATGGACATCGACATCGCGCTGATCCTGCTACAGGACGGCCTTACCAACGGTGCCATCTACGCCCTACTCGCCCTGTCGCTCGTCATGGTCTTCACCGTCACCCGGGTCATCTTCATCCCGCAGGGTGAGCTGGTTGCCTTCGCCGCGCTGACCTACGCCGCGTTGAACACCGGGCACGTGCCCGGCAGTTTGTGGCTGCTGCTTGCCCTGGGAGCCGGCGCATTCGCGATGGGGGTCGTCCAAAACCGCCATACCATAACCCAACACGGCCTTACTTTCCTGGCGCTTGAGTGCCTGGCGCTGCCCATCGTCATCATGCTGGTGACCCGCGGCGTGGCCGGTGCCCGCCCTGGCGTCCTCACCGCCGCCCTACTAACCGTCGCCATCGTAACGCCTATGGCGCCCTATCTGCACCGCCTGGCGTTTCAGCCACTGGCAGAGGCATCAGTCCTCGTCCTGCTTATTGCGGCCGTCGGTGTTCACCTAGCCCTGGTCGGCACTGGCCTGATCGCCTTCGGGCCGGAGGGGTTTCGCGGCACCCCACTCAGTACGTCGGCCCTCGTGCTCGGCGACCAGCGTATTCCCGGCCAGGCGCTGGCGATCGGGGCGTTGACCGCCGCGCTGATGGGATTGCTCGCGCTGTTCTTTGGCCGCACGCTGACGGGCAAGGCGCTGCGGGCGGTGGCCGTGAACCGGTTGGGTGCAAGCCTCGTGGGCATCGGCCCGGCGCGTAGCGGACGGATCGCATTTACGCTGGCGGGCGGCATCGGCGCGGTTTCGGGCGTGCTGATCGCTCCGCTCACGACCGTTTATTACGATAGCGGCTTCCTGGTCGGGCTAAAGGGTTTCGTGGCTGCGATCATCGGTGGTCTGCTGAGCTACCCGATCGCCGTTGCCGCCGCACTTCTGGTCGGGTGTGTCGAGAGCCTCAGTTCGTTCTACGCCAGCGCGTTCAAGGAGGTGATCGTCTTCACCACCATCATCCCCGTGCTTTTATGGCGCAGCCTGCGCAGCCCGGCCGAGCAAGAGGAGTGACCCGCTGGCCCCTTCTACTTCTGCTGGCCGCCGCATCCCTGCCGCTGCCAGGCGTGCTTCCGCCATTTTGGGTAACGCTCGCCAACTATGCCGGCATCGCCACGATCGTGGCCACGGGACTGGTGGTGCTGACGGGCTACGGTGGTATGACGTCTTTCGCGCAGGCGACGTTCATGGGGCTGGGCGCGTACACGACCGCGATTCTGACAACCCGGTACGGCGTCGATCCCTGGTTGGCGCTGCCCGCGGCGCTCGGTGTCAGCCTGGTTGGCGCGTTGGCCATCGGGGCCGTGACCCTACGCCTGTCGGGCCATTATTTGGCGCTGGGTACGATCGCCTGGGCAGTGAGCGCCTATTATTTATTCGGCAATCTGGATGTGCTCGGGCGCAATGACGGCATCTCCGCCATTCCGCCGATCTCTGTGTTCGGCCGGGCGCTAATCGACAGCCGGTCCATGTACGGCCTGATCGCGACGGCCGTGGCGCTGTCGTTGGTGCTGACCCACAATCTACTGGATAGCCGGCCGGGGCGGGCGATCCGGGCCTTGCGTGGCGGCGCCGTGGCGGCGGCCAGTTTTGGCGTGGACCTGCCCCGAACGCGGCTGCTGGCGTTTGCGTACGCGGCGGTGCTCGCCGGGTTGGCGGGCTGGCTGTACGCGCACTTGCAGCGCAGCGTGAACCCGACGCCATTCGGCCTGAACGCCAGCATCCAGTACCTGCTGATGGCGGTCGTGGGCGGCGTCGGGTCGATCTGGGGCGGGTTAATCGGCGCGGTTTTAGTAACGGTCGTGAACGACCAGTTGCAAAATATCCTGCCGCGCCTGCTGGGGGCCACGGGTAATTACGAGGTCGTTGTTTTCGGCCTGTTGCTTGTCGTACTGCTACAAACCGCACCCGCCGGCCTGTGGCCGCTGCTGCGCCGGCGCAACCTGCCCCGCCCCCGCCCGATCGTGCCGGCACCACCCTTGCCCGGCCGGGCCATGCCAGCGCCGGGTACACCGCTGCTGGCCGCATCCGGCCTACGCAAGCAATTCGGCGGCCTGGTTGCGGTCAATAACCTGGATATCGACGTAACCGTTGGTGAGATTGTGGGCCTGATCGGTCCCAACGGCGCGGGTAAGTCGACAACGTTCAACCTGCTGACGGGCGTCGCCCAGCCCAGCGCCGGCACCCTTTCGTTTCAGGGTACGGCCACGCGCCTTGATCCCCAACGGGCCGCCCGCCTCGGCATCGGGCGAACCTTCCAGCACGTGAAGCTCGTGCCCGACATGACGGTGCTGGAAAACGTGGCCCTGGGCGCGCATCTGCTCTGCAATCAAGGTCCGGTTCGTGCGGCGCTGCGCCTGAACCGCGGGGAGGAGGCGCGGTTGTTCGCCCATGCTGCACGGCAACTCGATCGCGTGGGCCTGTCCGCCACTGCCGCAGCGCCCGTGCAATCCCTGGCGCTGGGTCAGCAGCGCATTGTCGAAATCGCGCGCGCCTTGTGCCTCGATCCGCTGCTGTTGCTGCTGGACGAACCCGCGGCTGGGCTGCGCCATGCGGAAAAGCAGGAGCTGGCGGCGTTGCTGCGCCGGTTGCGGGATGGGGGCATGACGATCGTGCTGGTCGAACACGATATGGCGTTCGTCACCACGCTGGCCGGCCGGCTGGTGGTCATGGAGTTTGGGGCTAAATTGGCAGAAGGCCCGCCCGCCGCCATCCGCGCCAACCCGGCCGTGATCGAGGCATATCTAGGCGCGCCCGCATGAGTTTTCGCTGGTGAGTTTGTTGGAGTTGGACCGCATCACCGTCGCCTATCGCGGCATTCCGGCGGTGCAGGATGTATCGTTGCTGCTGAACGCTGGGCAGGTCGTAACGGTGATAGGCCCCAATGGCGCAGGTAAGACAACGCTACTGAATGCCATCATGGGCATCCTGCCCGCCACCGGTGCCATCCGCTTCCAGGGCAGGCCCATGGCGCGGCTGGACATTGAAACGCGGGTGCGCGCGGGCATGGTGCTGGTGCCTGAAAAGCGCGAGTTGTTCGGGACCCTGTCCGTTCATGACAATTTGCTACTGGGGGGGTTCATCCATCGCCGCGAGGGTTCTGCTGCTGCGATCGACGCCATCTACGCCGCGTTCCCCCGCCTACGCGAACGCCGCGCCCAGCAAGCAGGCACCCTTAGCGGGGGTGAGCGGCAAATGCTCGCCATAGGCCGGGCGCTGATGGCGCGTCCGAAACTGCTGATGCTGGACGAACCCAGCCTCGGTCTGGCACCGCTGATCGTCGCCGAGATCTTCCGCATGGTCACGGCGCTTGCGGCCCAGGGCTGCGCAATCCTGCTGGTTGAGCAAAATGCCCGCGCGGCGTTGCGGGTGGCGCAGCATGGTTACGTGCTGGAAAACGGACGCGTGACCCTCGATGGCCCAGCCGATGCGCTGGCCGCCGACCCGCGGGTGACGGAAAAATATCTGGGCGTCGCGTAAACGAGGGTGCCTGAAACGAAGCGGCATCGGGCGCGTTGGCGCGAAGACTTGTCCGGAAATTGCCCGGAAAACCGTAGGAGCCGTCTATGTCTCGTCCCACGCTCGCCGCTGATCTGATCTGGGGTGCCATCGCGGGCGCCGGTGCTGTTTGGACAATGGGGCAGATCGACCGCTGGATTGCCCAAAACGACCGCCGGACGCAGGTGATCGAGGCGCGGCAGGCGGGCGCACGGTTCATGCCGTTGCAAACCACCAAGCCCGCGTCGCCCACGATGGATTACAGCCTGGCCGCCGTCACGGCGGCGGTGTTCACCGCCCTTCGTAGCCGGGTGCCGTATATCGGGGCCGCGCGCGGGATTCCGTTCGGCGCCGCGATGTACGTGCTGGAAGACGAGTACCTGCGGCCCGGCGCGCGGCAATCAGCGTCTAACCCCACCCATGCCCGGACGACCGGCCTGCTGACCCATGCCGGCTACGGCCTGTTGGTCGACACGCTGCTGCGGCTGTTACGCGGGCGTTAGCGGCCTCATTGCAACGGGTCGCGTCCAGGTGCAGCGTGCGCGACCCCGGCCGGAGGTCATGATGCGCGCCCTGATCCTGCTGCTAGTGCTGACCGTGCCAGTCCGCGCAGCCACGGTGGTCGAGCTGTTTACCTCCCAATCCTGCTCATCCTGTCCGCCAGCCGACGCGCTGTTGACGGAGCTGGACCGTAGCCGGCCGGACCTGCTGGTGCTGGCCTATCACGTCACCTATTGGGACCGGCTGGGCTGGCGGGACCCCTACTCCCTGGCTGCCGCGACGGACCGGCAGCGCGACTATGCCCGGCGCTGGCCGCAGGACGGGCTGTACACGCCCCAACTGGTGGTGCAGGGCCTGCATCAGGCGGTCGGATCGGACCGCCCAGCCGTCTTGGCCGCGATCGACGCGTCGCATCCCGCCCCCATCGCGCTGACGATCGGCGCGGACGGCACCGGCTTGCGTATCGATGCTGGTGCCGGTGTCGGTGCCGGTGCCGGTGCCGGGGGAGGCATGATCGTGCTGGTTGGTTACGATCCCGTGCACACAACGCGTATCGGCGGCGGTGAGAATGGCGGCCGTACGCTGACCGAGACCAACATTGTCCGCGGGTTGGCCCGTGCCGGTACCTGGGACGGCACCGCCATACACCTGGTGGCCGCCCGCCCGCCGGGTGAGAAGGTGGCCGTGCTGCTGCAGGCTGCCGACGGCACGATCCTGGCCAGCGCCACGCCCGCACCCTGACGCGTGCCCGACCTAGCTAAAATTTGTGCCATCGCGGTGATGGCAAAGGCCCCACGGCCAGGCCACGTCAAAACCCGGCTGCAGGGCCTGCTAACCGCGGAGGAAGCCGCGGCCGTCGGGGCAGCCTTCCTGTCAGACACCACTTCGAACCTGGCCGCCGCCGCCCGCGACGCGCCAATCCACCCCTACGTCGCGTATGCCCCGGCCGGGCAGGAGGCGCGGTTCGACGGCCTGCTGGCACCTGGCACCCGGCTTATTCTGGCTGACGGCATCACGCCGCCAGTGCCGCAAGCACCCGGTGTCGACGGTTTTGGCCGCATCCTGCTGCACGCCACCACGGCCCTGTTCGCCCTGGGCTACGGCGCTATTGCGCTGGTTAGCGCCGACAGTCCCACGATCCCTACCGCATGGCTGGCCCAGGCTGCCCACCGCATTCTGGCCCCCGGCGCACGCGCGATCCTGGGCCCGGCCGACGATGGCGGTTACTGGCTGATCGCGCTGCAATCGGCCGAGCCCACGCTCTATTCCCGCATTGCATGGAGTACGGACGCGGTCGCCAGCGCCACGGTCGATCGCGCGGCAGAACTCGGCCTGCCGTTGGAACAGTTGGGCACATGGTTTGACGTCGATGACCGCGACAGCCTGGCCCGCTTACTGGAGTATTCTGACGCTGATGCCTACGCCGCGCCTATATCGACGGCGTTGCTGGCGCAACTGGCTATAACCGAGCGGCTGACCCGCGCCGGAGCTGCCAAGTAAAGCCATGGTCATACGCTATGGACTATGCCTACATTCAAATAATGCTTGCGCCAGCCTTAACCGCTATTGTTACAGCCATGCTGCTTGTGGCATGCGGCAAGGCACACGCGCAGACATTCGTGTTCGACGGTCCCCGCGATAGCTGGCGGATCGCCCGCGCGGCCTATGGCAGGTTAGGGGAGCAATGCCCCCGACTGTTACTGTCAGAGCCGGATTACACGTCGATCGAATTGCAACTGGGCGCGCCGGGTAGCCAAGGGGTGTACGGCCCGTTGATCCAGCAGTTTGAGGCCCGGTCCGTGCTAATTGTCACACTGCGCCTAACCACACGGCTCAAGTCCATTCCGGTCCGCATCGCACCCCGTAGCCGGATCATCACCCTGGCCGTGATCGACACACAGCGGACTGCTTTGGTCGCGCTCGACAGCCCGGCTGCGCTTTGGATTTGCGACCGTGGCGCCCCGGACGGTGACCGGATGACCCTGCTTCCCGCGCCGACGATGCACGAAATCTTCAAGCACTAGCCCGTGTGCACCGGGGGGAAATCCCGCCTGGCTGGGTGGACGCAGCCCGCTGTTTTAGTGGCGGGGGCGGCAGTGATTATCTTATGCATCATGGCGACGTCCATGCTGCATATGCCTGCCGATGTGGGGGCGATGGATCCCCACCGGACCGAAGCCTATGTCGCGTGGACACTCGGTGCCGGGCTGGCCTTTGCGATCGTGTCGGTTGTCCTGATCTGGCGTCCGCCGGGCGGACGGGCGGCGCTGGCATTCATCATCGGCACCGGGCTTGCGATGCGCGCCATCCCGTTCATCACGCCGCCACTGCTATCGACGGACGTATACCGCTACGTTTGGGACGGCCGGGTGCAGGCGGCGGGGATCAACCCCTACCGCTATGTGCCGGCCGACCCGGCACTAGAATCTCTGCGCGATCCGGGACACGGTCCGCACGCCATTTATCCGAACATCAACCGCGCCGACTACGCCCCTACGATCTACCCGCCAGTGGCCCAGGCGATCTTTGCCATCGCCAGCTTTGTGGCTCCTGGCATGTGGGGCATGAAGGCGGTGATGCTCGGCTTCGACCTGCTGGCGATGGGCCTGACGTTGCTAACCCTACAGGCCTGCGCACTGCCGCTGTCCCGGATCGTGCTGTATGCCTGGAACCCGCTGGTGCTGTTGGAATTCGCGGGCGGCGCACATGTGGACGCGCTGGCCGCCGGGTTCTCGGCCATGGCGATCCTGGCGGCCATTCGGGCGCGGCCGGGCTGGGCGGGGGCGGCGCTGGCCGGTGCGGTACTGTGCAAGCTGCTACCCGCTGCAATCGGCCCCGCGCTATGGCGCCCACGCACATGGCGCATGCCGGTCGTCGCTGGCGCCGCTATCATCCTCGCCTACGCCGCCTATGCCGGGGCGGGTTTGCGCGTTCTAGGCTTCTTGCCGGGGTACGCGACCGAGGAAGGGCTGGGTGGCGCTGGCGTGCTGCTACTACGTTTAATTCCCGGCACCGTCCCCACCTGGGCGATGCCAGCCTACGGACTGGCCGGGCTGGTGTTATTGGCGGCCCTGGCCCTTCGCGCCACAGTGCAGCCCGAGACACCCCGGGTGATGGTCGCCAACGCCGTATGGCTGACTGCAGCGGCGATGGCCGTACTGTCGCCCCATTACCCGTGGTATCTATCAGCCTTGGCTGTACCGGCGACGGTCGCGCCGCGTCTAAGTGCGTTTTGGCTTATGATTGCCGCACCGCTGCTTTATCTCGATCCGTACCACGAGCACGTGGTTTGGCCGGCGCTGTTGTTCTTGCCTGCGGTCGCCACCTTGGCCTACGACCTGGTGCGTCATCGACTGCCGGAGAAACCCGATGTCCGAAACGCTCGCGGCACCCGCTAACCCAACCCGGTACTTCGAACAGGTCACCAGCCGCGACAGCCTGGCCGAGCAGGCACCGATCTGCCTGTATCTAGAAGTCACGAACCGCTGCAACCTGCTATGCGAAACATGCCCCCGCACGTTTGAGGCGCTGGAGCCGCCCCAGGACATGTCGATGGACCTGTTCCGCCATATCGTAGACCAGGTGCCCGGCGTGAGGCGCGTTGTGCTGCATGGCGTGGGCGAGCCGATGCTGGTCAAGCATCTGCCAGACATGGTGCGATACCTGAAGGCGCGCGGCACCCACGTGCTGTTCAACACCAACGGCACCCTGTTATCGCCGCGCAAGCACCAGGAGATCATCGACACCGGCCTCGATGAGTTGCGGGTTTCGCTGGACGCGGCAGAGGCGGCGACGTTCCTGAAGGTGCGCGGCAAGGACATGTTCGACCGCATCGTCCGCAACGTCAGCGCGTTCACGAATTTGCAGGCGGCAACGGGTGCGATGAAGCCGGTCGTGTCGTTGTGGCTGACAGGCCTGAAGGAGACAGTCGACCAGTTGCCGGAGTTCGTGCGCCTGGCCGCGCGGATCGGCGTGAAGGAAGTCCACCTGCAGCGGCTTGTGTTCGACGAGTCCGGCTTCGGCATGGCGCGGGCGGATCAGGCGCTGTTCGAACAGACCCGCACCGAGGAGGAAGCGATCATTGCCGAGGCGCAGGCGATCGGATTGAGCCTGGGTGTGACACTCGACGCATCGGGGGCGACTGAACCCGGCCTGAGCCTAAAACGTGCCGAGGACGACAAGCCCTGGGCCACATGCAGGCGTCCGTGGTCGCTGATGTACTTCACCGCCCATGGCCGGGCGCTGCCGTGCTGCATCGCACCGTTTAGCGCGCGTGGGTATGAAAATTACACCCTCGGCGACGCGACCCAGCAGACGCTGCGCGAAATCTGGAACAGCCCAGCCTATCGCCATTTCCGCACATCCCTCGTGGGAAGCACGCCGCCAAGGCCCTGTGAGGGCTGCGGGTTGCGCTGGAGCCTGTAGTGCCCAGCAATGTTCTGGGCCGGGTCGCGATGGTGATCCCGGTCTGGAACGAGGCCGGGTCAATCGGCGCCGTCGTCCGGGACGTGCTGGCGCAGGGTGTAGGCGCTGTCATTGCGTCCGACGGCGGCAGTACCGATGGCACGCAGGCTATTGCCCGGGCAGCAGGTGCGAAGGTGATCGACGCCGGGCGTGGCTACGGCCGGGCCTGTGCCGCGGGCGCGGCCGCCACGGATCTGGACGTGATCGCGTTCATGGATGGCGACGGTGCAGACCGCCCCGATCAGCTGCCCCGGCTGGCCGGCCCGATCCTGGATGGAACCCATGATTTCGTCATCGCGTCCCGGACCCGTGGGGACCGGGAGCCGGGTGCCATGAACTGGCACCAGGTCCTGGCAGGTGCGATGGCGGGCCGGTTGATGGGCGCACTATACGGCGTCCGCTACACCGACATGTGTGCCTATCGCGTGATCACGCGCGACGCCCTGACCCGGCTGGCAATGACGGAGATGACGTATGGCTGGAATATTGAGATGCAGATGAAGGCCGCCCGCGCTGGCCTGCGCATCATGGAAATACCCGTCCCATACCGGTGCCGCAGCGCGGGACAGTCGAAGGTCGCCGGATCGTTGCGGGGCACCGTCCGGGCAAGCACGAAAATAGTAAGCACCTTCGCCCGCGTCGCCACAGCCCGGAGCTGACCAATGGACCGCACGAACACAGACCAAGACGCGCTAATCCAGGCCCGCATCGACCTGGCCGCCTGCTTCCGCATGGCCGCGCGGCTGGGCATGCAGGAGGGCATCTGCAACCACTTCTCCGCCATGGTGCCCGGCCGTGACGACCTGTTCCTAGTAAACCCGTACGGCCTGGCGTTTAGCGAGGTCACCGCCTCCAGCTTGTTGGTATGCGACTTTGCCGGTCATGTGCTGGAGGGTGATGGCCAGCCGGAGGCCACGGCGTTCTTCATCCACGCCCGGCTGCACCATCGCCTACCCCGCGCCCGCGCCGCATTCCACACGCACATGCCCTACGCCACGGCGCTATGCCTGACCGAGGGTGAGCCGCTGGGCTGGGCTGGGCAGACCGCGCTGAAGTTCTACGGCCGGATCGCTGTGGACGACCAGTATAACGGCCTGGCGCTGGACGGGACCGAGGGCGATCGCATTGCCGCAACCCTTGGCGACGCGGACGTGGTGTTCCTGCGTAACCACGGCGTGATCGTGACCGGCCCCACGATCGCCGAGGCATGGGACGACCTCTATTACCTCGAACGGGCGGCGCAGGTGCAGGTGCTGGCCCTGTCGACCGGACGCGCCCTACGCCCCGTCGACCCGGCCATCGCCCGCGCCACCGTGGCCCAGATGCGCGAAGGCGACCCAGCCAGTGCGCAACTGCATTTGGCGAGCGTGAAGCGCGCGCTGATGCGGTCCGAGCCCGAATTTGCTGCCTGATGCGCCACAGGTTCTTTTTGCTGGCGGTGGCACTGGCTTTCGCAGCCCGGGCACCTGGGTGGCGGCAGCCCGGCACAGCCCAAGTCTACTATCCAGCCAGCCCCGAAGGCGACACGCCGTGACCCGCCGCCTCATCAGCTCCGGCTCAGTGTTCGAGGCGCAGATCGGCTATTCCCGCGCCGTCGTAGCCGGCGGATGGGTTTTCGTCAGCGGCACCACCGGCTTCGACTACGTGACGATGCACATCAGCGATGACGTCGTGCTCCAGGCCGAACAGACCTGGCGCAACATCGGCGCGGCCTTGGCCGAGGCCGGGTCCGGTTTCGCCAGCATCGTTCGCGTGACCTACATCGTACCAAACCCGGCCGATTGGGAACCCTGCTGGCCCGTGCTGCGCCGCATCCTGGGCGAGGTACGCCCGGCCTCCACCCTGATCCACGCGGGGCTGCAGGACCCACGCATGAAGATTGAGATCGAAGTCACCGCGTTTACGGGTGCACAGGCATGACGGCCCGGACTGCCGCATTATTGGTCGCAGACGCGGCCCCACGGATCAAAACCAGCAACTATCCCGAACCCTTTGCCGCACGCATGGCCGGGCGCGTGAAGCGTCCGCTCGGTGACCTGTTCGGCCTGAAGAACTTCGGGGTGAACGCGACGACGTTGAAGCCCGGCGCGGTGTTCGCCCTGCATCACCGGCACTCCCACCAGGATGAATTCATCTACGTCATTGCTGGAAACCCAACCGTGGTTACTGACCTTGAGGAAACCAGGCTTCGGCCCGGAATAGTCGCGGGCTTTCCCGCCGCTGGCCCGGCGCATCACCTGGAAAACCGGACGGCTGAGGACTGCATCATTCTAGAGATCGGCGACCGGACACCGGGCGACATGGTGGCGTACCCGACTGACGACGTAGCGGCCGTGGTGGACGATGCCGGTGCCTGGCGCTTCACGCGCAAGGATGGTTCCGGATTTTAGATCAGCCCGACGACATATACCTTGAGGACGGTACGGCCGGCCTTGTATGAAACCAATGGCCTCGTGCGATCGGAACCACCAATGGGCGTTGCCACACCAGATCACGCGCAACTGTACAACCGGGAAGAATACCGGCGCTGGTGCGCGGTACAGCCCACGGGCCGGTACGAACGTGTCGACGGACGGATCGTCGCCATGGCCCCGGAACGCGGCGCGCATTTACGCGCAAAAGCTGCGGTCTACCAAGCACTCGACCGGGCAATCATCATCGCGGGCGTGGCGTGCCAGGCCCTGCCAGATGGCGCGACCGTTGAAACCGGGGAATGCGACTACGAGCCGGACGCCATGATCAATTGTGGTGACCGGATGCCGGATGATGCTGTGGCGGCCCCAAATCCGGTGGTAGTCGTGGAGGTGCTATCGCCCAGCACAGCGTCCACCGATACGGGCGGGAAGCTTGCCGGGTACTTCCGGGTACCCTCGGTCATGCACTATTTGATCGTACATCCGACCCGCCGCAGCGTGACGCATCACCGCCGGGTTGCCGACGGCATCTTCACCATGGTGATCGTCAACGGACCGATTCGGCTGGAGCCACCGGGGATCACAATAACCGTCGATGACATTTACGGTCGTTTGAGCGACTAATCCGGACGCGCCCACATAAACGTCAGCTCGTGCTTATTATGGAACAAGTGCACCAGCCGTCCGCCCAGAATCGCCGCAAACGCATCCGCCGTGTCGTGATCCGTCGCCCCCTGGAATTTTACGCTACACACGATTCGCCCAACGCACCCGGCGTCGATCCAGCGCCGCACCAGCGCCAGCAGTCGCGCCGGGTAGGCGATCACGTCGCTGAACAGCCAATCCGCCGGCTCAGGCATCATGCCGAACGCGCTTTCCAGCCGCACCGGCACCGCCACCCGCGGGTCGAGCGGCGCGCGATCGACGGCCAGCACATCGGCGCCCAGCCCGGCTAGCACAAAGCTCCAACCGCCAGGGCTGGCACCCAAATCGATGCAGCGCTCACCGGGGCCGGGGCGGATGCCGAGGCGGGTCAGGGCCTCGTACAATTTCAGGTAGGCGCGGCTGGGCGGTCCGATATGGTCCTCCTCGAACAGCCACTCACCGCGTGGGACGGGGCTGGTGGTGGTGGGGCTGGCAAGCAGCAGGTCCGGTTCGAGCAGCGTCCACGCGCCCAGATGCGACGCGGGCGGGGCGGCCGGGAATACCAGGGGCCGGGGGCGCAACGGCGGTAGCCGGTCTTCGATCAGGGCCATGCGGCGGTGGTGCCCGGCCCCATACGACGCCCAGTTCCGCTGCAAGCCGCGCAGCACGACCGCCGCCGCACCCACGGACGAAACTGGATGCAGCGCAGGCGCGGTCCAGGTATCCAGCGCCCAGGCCGTCGTAATGGGTGCAGCTGCGGTAAGCGCCAGCCGCCCATGCCAACGATCGACGGCCACCCCAGCCCTGGATAATTCCTCCAGCAGGGGTTGCTCCAGCCCCGGCGCGGCCAGGTATGCCGCGGCGATCACCGGCGGATGGCGGATAGGCCCATAAAGAACCAGCCCAATATCAATATGCCGCCGCCCACGGGCGTCACTGGCCCCAGCGACAGGCCAAGCAGCCCGGCATAGACACTGCCGCAAAACAGCAGCACGCCCACTGCAAAGCACGTCGCCGCCGCATTCACGATCGCCCCTCCGCCGAGGAGGCTGCACAGAACCAGCGCCAGTGCGTGCCAGCCATTCATCTGTACCGCACTGGCCAGCGCGGTAGCGCTCACGCGCTTGGCAATCGCCAGTTTGCCATCAGCCAGATGCGCTGCCCCGGCCGCGGCCGCGACGGCAATCAACCCATAAAGCGCGCCCAGCGCCAGCCATCCACGATCACGAACCATGATCTCGCATACCGCGGTTCCGCACCCGCCGTCGACGGTGTATGAACCCGCTTATGCCCCGCGGCGACCTGTTTCCCGAGATCGGCCCTTTCGAAACGGGCTACATGCCCCTGCCGGCCGGGCACGTCATGTATTGGGAGCAGGTGGGCGCCACCCGCGGCCAGCCCGTGCTGTTCCTGCATGGCGGGCCGGGCGCCGGCGCGGGCGCGGTTCACCGCCGGTTTTTCGATCCGGCCTTCTGGCGCGTCGTCATCTTCGACCAGCGCGGTGCTGGCCGGTCCCGTCCGCTCGGCAGTCTGGCACAGAACACAACGCCCGACCTGGTCGACGATATTGAGACGTTGCGGAAGCATCTAGGGATCGAGCGTTGGTTGCTATTCGGCGGCTCCTGGGGATCGACGCTGGCATTGGCCTATGCACAGGCGCACCCCACCCGCGTCCGTGGCCTGGTACTGCGCGGCGTGTTTCTCGGTCGCCCGGCGGAGGTTCAGTGGTTCCTGCATGGCCTGGGTGCGATATTCCCCGATGCCCATGCGGCATTCGTCGGCCACCTGCCGGCCGATGAGCGGGATGACGTGCTGGGCGGCTACCTGCGCCGGCTGACCCACCCCGACCCGGCCATTCACATGGCCGCCGCCCGCGCCTGGTCGGTGTATGAGGGGTCGTGCAGTACGCTGCTGCCCAGCCCCGACACCGTCGCCTCGTTCGCGCAGGATCGCAGCGCCCTGGGCCTTGCCCGGATTGAGGCGCACTACTTTGCCCACGACCTGTTCCTGCCGCCGGGCGGGCTGCTGGCGCATATGGGGGCCATCGGACACCTGCCGGCGGAAATCGTACAGGGCCGCTACGACATGGTCTGCCCGGCCCGCACGGCCTTCGAACTCGCCGCAGCCTGGCCATCCGCCCGGCTGACCGTGATCCCGGACGCCGGGCATTCTGCGCTGGAACCCGGCGTCCGGCGCGCCCTGGTCAGCGCGGTTGAGCGTTTCAGGACGGTCCGTTGATTCTGTCCGTCGATCTGGAGGGTATCGGGCCAGCCCAGGTTACCGTCGATCACCTGACGATCGCTGGCTGGACTGGCCGCAACCCTGCCGCGGTGCAGGCCCATATCGCCGAGCTTGCCCTGCTGGGCGTGGCCCCGCCGCCGCACGTACCGATGTTCTACCGGGCGTCCGCCAGCCGCCTGTCGCAGGCGTCAACGATCGAGGTCACTGGATCCGAAACGAGTGGCGAGGCCGAGTTCGTGCTGATGCAGCATGGCAGCCGCCTGTGGGTACTGGCCGGGTCGGACCATACCGATCGCCGGGTCGAGGCGTATGACGTGACGGTTTCGAAGCAGATGTGCGACAAGCCCGTGTCGGGCAGCGCCTGGGATTACGGGAGCGTAGCCGGGCATTGGGACCAATTGCGTCTACGCTCCTGGGCAGATGGCACCCTGTACCAGGACGGGCCGGTGTCGGGCTTGTTATCTGCCGGCGCGCTGCTGGCAGAAGCACCGCCGGGCCGCGACGGATCGGCGCTGTTCGGTGGGACGGTTTCCGTTATCGGCGCGATCCGACCTGCATTGGAGTTTAGAGTCTCCTTA
>JAYVTX010000228.1:0-4973 GCA_043788425.1 Rhodospirillales bacterium | reverse complement strand
GGCAGCACCAGGTGGTACGCGCGGGCACCCAGGCTGTGCAGTGCCAGCTCGGCCAGATGCACGTTCAGCGCCCGTGACTGCGTTTCACTCAGGATCACGCACGTGTCGCCTGGCTGGACGGCGCAAGCGCTCAAGATGGCGCGGAAGGCGTCGAGCCACTTGCCCTCGATCCGGTCGGCGAACATGGCGGCCATCCTGCGGTGGTGCGGCCATAACACCCCGCGCGACAGGCTGGGTCCAGGGGTGCAATGGCATTCAGGCCGACGCCGGTTTAGAGGAGGGGCGATGACATCCCGCGACATAGCCATCGCTGGCTTCACGTCCGTCGTTTGGGGCCTGGCGTTTGTGGCGATCCGGTTGGGGCTGGACGATTTTACGCCCGCACAGCTCACCGCATTGCGGTTTCTGATCGCCGCCACGCCGGTATTGGTCATCGCGCGCCCAAAACTGCCATGGCGGCTGGTCGTACTGATCGGTTTGATCCTGTTTACCGGGCAGTTCCTCCTGCTGTTCCTGGCATTCCGGGCGGGGTTGTCGCCGGGTTTAGCGTCGGTCACGCAGCAGAGCCACGTGTTCCTGACGGTGCTGCTGGCCGCGGTATTCCTGCACGAGCGTCCGACAAAACGCCAAATCGCCGGCATGGCCCTGGCCGCGGCGGGGTTGGGTCTGGTTGCGCTGACGGCCGGGACCGACCTGCCAGTGGTGGCGCTGCTTCTTGCGCTAGCGGGTGCCTTCAGCTGGGCAGTCGGCAATCTTTTGCTGAAACAGGCCCATGGCGTGCCGATGTTCAACCTCGTTGCCTGGTGCAGCCTGGTGCCACCCGTCCCGATGCTCATGCTGTCCTATGTTTGGCACGAGGAGTCGCTCGCGACCGCGATCGGCAGCGCCTCCTGGATCAGCCTGGGCGCGCTGGTGTTCCTTGGTGCGGCGACGTGGGCCTATGCGCTATGGGGCGGCTTGCTCGGACGGTACTCGGCCGCGGTTGTCGCACCGCTGGCACTGATCGCGCCGGTGACGGGTATCCTTGCCTCGGCCATCGTGTTTGGTGAGCGCTTTTCTACGGCCCGGTGTGCAGGCATGGCGCTAATCCTTGCGGGCCTGGCCGTCATCGTGCTGACGCCTGGGCGGGTTGCGGCCAGAAACAGGGTCTAGCCCTCCCGTGATGGATGGCCTAGCCAGAAAGAGAATAACACCCTAAATATCCGGTAACACCTACGGGAGAACAGCATGATTCAACTAGGCCAGACCGCCCCTGACTTCGCGCAGGATACCAGCCAGGGCCGCATACACTTCCATGAATGGCTCGGCGACAGCTGGGGCATCCTGTTCAGCCACCCAAAGGATTTCACCCCCGTCTGCACAACCGAACTGGGAGAGGTTGCGCGCCTGAAGCCGGAGTTCGATCGGCGGCACGTGAAGCCGATCGGCCTGAGTGTCGATACGGCCGAGCGCCACGGCGTGTGGGAGGACGATATCTTGCGCACCCAGGGATCGGCGGTGAACTTCCCGATGATCGCCGACCATGACCGTAGTGTCAGCGACCTGTACGGCATGGTCCACCCGGATGCCGACCCGTCCGTTACGGTGCGTACCGTGTTCGTCATCGACCCGGCCAAGAAGGTCCGCCTGATGCTTATTTACCCGCCGAGTGCCGGGCGTAATTTCCAGGAGATCCTGCGCGTCATCGACAGTCTGCAACTGACGGATAAGCACAAGGTTGCAACGCCGGTGAACTGGCAGCCCGGCGAGCGGGCAATCATCTCAGCGGCAATGAGCGATGCGGACGCCAAGGTGCGGTTCCCGCAGGGATGGGAGGCAAGGACGCCGTACCTTCGCTATGTGACGCTTCCGGAATAGGTAACTTCCAGCGTTGTTGATGCGCTTATTCACATTCCGGGGAAGCGATTATGGGCGACCAGAACATTCGCGAGCGCGCGTATTACCTTTGGGAAAAAGAGGGCTCGCCGCCAGGGCGTCAGGCTGAGTTTTGGGAGCAGGCGTGGTTGCAAGCGGCCGCGATGGCAGAACCGGCGATGCACACACCCCTGGGCGAGCGGAGTGCGGAGCAGACCGCGCTGGATGGGAGCCTGGCCGAAACGTTCCCGGCGAGTGATCCGCCTGCGGCTACGGGGCCTGGCCGGTAGGGATAGGCGTTCGCCGCGCGCTTGTCTTGACCACGGCTTGTTCTTTGTGCGGCATCGCGTGAAACCGGTTTGTCAAAGCACTATAATCGCATCGCCCGGCGCGATCCGACCGCCTTCAATGACCGCCGCGTGGACGCCCAAATCCGCATGCCCGTATAAATGCGTCAGCTCGCGGATTGGGTCTGCATCGCGCACGCCGGTCGCCGGGTTCACCTCGACCGCAGCGCAGCGGACGGTCCGTTTGGTAACTTCCAGCACGGCGTCGCCCACCCGTAGCCGGCGGCCGACCCATGCAAACTCCTGCCAGGGCGGGCTAGCGTCGAACAGGATGTTGGCCCGAAACCGGCTTTCGTCACGCACCACGCAACCGTCGGCCTCATACGCCCGTAGGCTGGCACGGTTGAGCAGGCTGACAACCGGGGCGCGCTGATCGCCAAAGCTATGACCCGGCGCGTGCTGAAAGGCGGGCGTGCCGCGGGCTTCACCACCCAGGAACGCGGTCAGGAATGCGGCCAGGATCGCGCGGCCAGGTTCGAGGGTAGGATCGGCGCCGACAGTGGTGCCGTCTGGCGCGGTAATCGTCAGCCAGGGCGGGTCGGGGGTGAAACGCGCCCACAGCGTCGCGATCCGGCCGTTGCGCATCAAGCACATAAAATTCGACTTTGGCAGGAACGCGGGCGCGGCCGGGTCAAACGGTGCATCGCCCTGCGCGAGGGCAAAGGCGCGGTCCCATGGTATCGCCTGACCCGGCGTCAGTGTGATGGCAAGCAGCGGCTCGGCTGTCAGACCCTTGACCGGGTAGCGGAACAATTTCTCAATGTGCATACCTACTCCGCTTTAATCGGCCAGGTAACCGTACCAGTTTAAGTCTAACGAGCCACTGCGCGGGATGAAAAGCAGACACGCCATGGACATGGAAAAACTTACCGAACGAACGCGGGGCTTCTTGCAGGCCGCACAGACGATTGCTGTCCGCGAGTACCACCAGCGAATTACGCCCGAACACCTGCTGAAGGCGATGCTGGACGATAGCGAGGGTGCAGCCGCGGGGCTGATCCGCGCGGCCGGCGGGGATGCGGTCCAGGCCCGTACCGCCATTGATGCAGAGGTCGCGCGTACGCCGAAAGTTCAAGGTGCCGGTGCAGGCCAGCCGCAGGTCACGCCCGATCTGATGCGTGTGCTGGACGCCGCCCAGACCGCCGCGACCGAGGCTGGCGACGCGTTTGTGGCCCAGGACCGTATGCTGGTCGCCTTGGCCGCCAGTGACGCTGGCGCTGGGCGGGTATTGCGAGCGGCCAAAGCGACACCGGCTGCGCTGAATTTTGCCATAGCCGACATGCGTAAGGGCCGCAAAGTCGAGACCGCGGGCGCAGAAGCCGGCTTCGACGCGTTAAAAAAATACGCCCGCGACGTGACCGCCTTGGCGCGGGACGGCAAGCTCGACCCCGTTATCGGCCGGGATGAGGAAATCCGCCGAACGATCCAAATCCTGGCCCGCCGGACCAAGAACAACCCCGTCCTGATTGGCGAACCCGGCGTTGGCAAGACGGCTATCGTCGAAGGCCTGGCGCTACGCATCGTCAATGGCGACGTGCCCGAAAGCCTGCGCGACAAAAAGGTAATGGCGCTCGACCTCGGCGCGATGGTGGCGGGTGCCAAGTACCGTGGCGAGTTTGAGGAGCGGTTGAAGGCGGTTCTGGCCGAGATTGAGGCGGCGGAGGGCGCGATCGTGCTGTTCATCGACGAGATGCATACGCTGGTCGGTGCCGGTAAAGCCGATGGTGCGATGGACGCAAGTAACTTGCTTAAGCCGGAGTTGGCCCGGGGTTCGCTGCACTGCATCGGCGCCACGACTCTGGATGAGTATCGCAAATACATCGAAAAGGACGCGGCGCTTGCCCGGCGATTCCAATCCGTGTTCGTCGGCGAACCGTCGGTCGAGGATACGATCAGCATTCTGCGCGGCATCAAGGACAAGTACGAGTTGCATCACGGCGTGCGTATCGCTGACAGCGCGCTAGTCGCCGCCGCGACATTGAGCAACCGCTACATCACCGACCGGTTTCTGCCAGATAAGGCGATCGATCTGATGGACGAAGCCGCATCCCGCCTACGCATGGCAGTCGATAGCAAGCCGGAGGCGCTGGACGAACTGGACCGGCGGCTCATGCAGCTGCGGATCGAGCGGGAGGCGCTGCAGAAGGAACCGGATGCGGCGTCCCGGGACCGGTTGGAGCGGCTGGATCGGGAGATTGCCGATCTGGCTGAACGGTCGGACGCAATGACGGGCGCCTGGCGGGCGGAAAAGGACAAACTTGGGGCCACGCAAAAGCTGAAGGGACAGCTGGACGAGGCCCGGGGTGAGATCGATGCCGCGCGCCGCCGGGGCGATTTGGCCCGCATGTCGGAGCTGATTTACAGCACCGTTCCCGCGCTGGAGGCGCAACTCGCCAGTGGGGGCGAGGGCACCGACCGCCGGCTGGTGGACGAGGCGGTGACGGAGGATCAGATCGCCGGCGTCGTGTCGCGCTGGACCGGCGTGCCCGTTGAACGAATGCTGGAAGGCGAGCGCAGTAAGTTGCTGCGGATGGAGGATGCGTTACGCCGCCGGGTCGTGGGGCAGGAGGAGGCGCTGCGCCACGTGGCGGACGCCGTGCGTCGGGCGCGAGCGGGGTTACAGGATCCTAATCGACCAATCGGGTCTTTCCTGTTTTTAGGCCCGACCGGCGTGGGCAAAACCGAGTTGACGAAGGCGTTGGCTGAGTTTCTGTTTGACGACGACCGGGCGATGGTCCGGATCGACATGAGTGAGTTCATGGAAAAGCATGC
>JAYVTX010000227.1:0-2898 GCA_043788425.1 Rhodospirillales bacterium | reverse complement strand
GCGGCGCGGGACAGGTCGAGCTTGATGACTTCGCTGGGGCATGACCCGACTAGGAAGAGCAGCTTGATCTCGGGCCGCCGGGCCAGGAGTTGATCCACGACGCGGTCCAATTCCTCATTCGCGTCAGCCAGGCCCGCCAGGTCGCGTTCATCGATGATGGCGGTAGCGAACCGCGGCTCGGCAAAGATCATCACGCCGGCGGCCGACTGGATCAGGTGGGCGCAGGTTCGGCTGCCGACGACCAGGAAGAACGCGTCCTGGATCTTCCGATGCAGCCAGATGATGCCCGTCAGGCCGCAAAACACCTCACGCTGGCCACGCTCTTGCCGAATGGCCGTATCACTGCAGCCAGCCATTAGACAGCGCCGAGTTCTGCCGTCGTGGCCCATACGCGCACGGGTACCCGGCGGGCGGCGCGCAACTTAAGGATGAACTGCACGGCGTTGATCACGTAGGTGGCGTAGGCGGCGAGGGCCAGCAGCATGAGGTTTTGGCTGGACATCGCACCCGTCAACAACGCGGCGAGATAGGCCGTGTGCAAGGCGATCACGACCATGCTGACCATGTCCTCCCAATAAAATGCCGGGGCGAACAAATAGCGCCCGAACACTTCCCGCTCCCAGATCGCGCCCGTGACCATGATTGTATAAAGCGTGAGTGTCTTGGCTACGATCGACGCGGTGGCCGCACCCTCACCGGTACCGGTCATGAGGAATCGGATGACTAGCCCGAGGCTGACCAGGAATACGACGAACTGAAATGGGGCCAGGACGCCCTGCACCAGCGTCCAGGGGGACGCATCGCGGCGCACCCGCTCCTCCGGCGAATAGAGGGCCGGGGCGGGACGCTTGGACGCCGCATTACGGCCGGCGGCACCACCCCACGGGCTGCCATCCAAATGATCGACAATTCCACCGAGCAATTGTGTGAACATGGCTTGACAAGACCCCCTCTGAAAGGTGCGCTGGTCCCCGGGTGCGGAGTATTCCCGGCCGAGTTCGACCACAACACGAGTTGAACCGTTATCGACGTTCTCTGCGCCGTTTGGGCCAGGGTTTCCGGCGTTTTGCCGGTCCTTGGCCCCGCTGCTGAAAGTTAGGGCCGGGTCGCCCAGAGTGTCAAGCGCGGTTTACGTAAATCTACCTTGACACTTTGCGTCGGTCCGTCTCACGTTGGGGAGTATCTGGATGGACCGTATGAACACGCATGGTGCGATGCAGGGATCCTGGACCGAGAGCGAGGCGATCCGCCCCCGTTTCCGTCCGGCCCCCGCCAAGAAGCTGCCTTCGGGTATTGAGCGGGAGCGTCGGATCCTGACCCAGGCTGTCGAACTTGACGTTATACCAGAATTGCTGGCGCGGTATCGGGCAGCACCTTTTGCCAGGCTGCTTATGACGCACCGTCATGTTACGCAGCTTACAGGCCTGGTACTCGAGCATGACGGGCCCGGCGCCCTAGCATTCGTCACGGCGCTCTATGACCAAGGTGCCGATCCGGAGTCGTTACTGCTGGACCTGCTAGCTCCGTCCGCCCGTGCGCTGGGCACCATGTGGGAGGACGATCTGTGCGACTTCACGCAAGTGACGATCGGGTTGTGGCGGCTGCAAAGCGCGCTCCGTGCCTTGGCACCCGCCGAGCCACCGCCTGCCGCCCACGCGCCGCGTGTGGTGCTGGTGCCATTACCGGGTGAGCCGCACACGTTTGGGTTGGACATGGTGCATGCCTTCTTCGCGCGCGCCGGCTGGAATGCGTGGACAGGCCCGGTCGAAAGTAGTGCGGCACTGCGCAGTCTGGTCGCCGACCAATCCGTCGCAATCCTGGGCTTTTCGCTGGCGTGCGATGAACGGCTGGACGACGTCCGCCGGGAAATCGCGTCCGTGCGCCGGGCGTCGTGCAATCCGGCGATCGCGATCATGGTCGGCGGTCCGGGATTTACGGCTAACCCGTCGCTGGCCGGTGCCGTCGGCGCGGATGCGACGGCGTATGATGCGCGTGATGCGGTGACGCGGGCGACAGCATTACTCGCCGACCGTCAAAAGCCATGACCCGACACCCCTGCACGTGTCGGTAGGGGAGATAGCATGCAGTTGGCGTGCTCGGATAACGCGGCGGTTGCCGTGAAGACGTTTCAACATCCGCAGACGGCTGTCGGTGATTTGGACTCAGGGTCGGCGGCGGCATTGATCGCGGCTGCATCGGACGTGACGTTAATTGTCGATGCCAACGGCACCATCAAGGACACCGCGTTCCAGAGTATGGAGTTGCTCGGCGACCTGGCGGATAGCACGTCCTGGTTTGGCCGTAAGGTCACGGACCTAGTGGCACCCGATTCCCGCGGCAAAGTGGTTCGCATCCTGGCCGAGGCCGGTACGTCGGCCGAACCGCGGTGGCGGCACATCAACCATGTAGGGGCCGGCGGACAGTCTGTGCCGGTGCTGTATTGCGGTGTGCAGGTCGGTGCCGGCGGACGGGTGGTGATGTTCGGCCGTGATTTGCGCGCGCTGTCGCAATTGCAGCAACGGCTTGTGAACGCTCAACGCTCGATGGAGCATGATTACACGCGCCTCCGTGATGTGGAGATGCGGTATCGGCTGCTGTTCCAGTTATCGGGCGAGGCGGTGCTGATCCTGGATCCGCAGAAGCGTCGCGTCACGGAGGCAAACCCGGCCGCGCAAGCAATTTTTGGCGCCTCACCTGTTGGGCAGGGGTTGGCCGAACTATTTGCCCCCGATTGCATGTCCGGCGTCGACGCGGAGTTGGACACTGTCCGTAGTGGCGGCCCGTCGGTGGAGCAGGACGTGCGCCTTCAGCATGGGTCACGCACCGCCAAGGCCAAGCTTTCGCTGTTTCGCCAGGATGAGGCGACGATGGTGCTGATGCGCGTGACGGTCCAAGAAC
>JAYVTX010000226.1:0-4022 GCA_043788425.1 Rhodospirillales bacterium | reverse complement strand
GGAAACGTCCGGATCAACCGGCGCCTCACTTTCGGGGAAACGGGCATGGTGTCTCGGCGTATTTTGGCCTGCTTGGCGGCCGCCCTTACCGTACCCATCGCAGTCGGGGCAGCGCGGCCGGCTTTCGCGCAGAACACGCTCAAGATCGGCGTAGTGAACCCCTATTCCGGCCCGCTGGCACTGTATGGCGAGGAGATGACGCGCGGTTTCGACCTGGCGATCGACCGGGTGAACGCAGCTGGCGGCGTGATGGGACGACAGGTACAAGCCATCCGTGGCAGCGCGACCAACCCGCAGGAGGCGATTGCCGCCGCCGAACAACTGATTGGCCGAGACAAGGTTGAGTTGCTGGTCGGCACCTATGTCACCGCCCTATCGAACGCGGCTAGCGAGGCGGCGCTCGGCAGCGGCAAGCTGTTTTGGGAGACCAACGCTCTCGCACGCGACCTTACGGAACGCGGGCTACCGAACTTTGCCCGGTCAGGCCCGTCCGGCGACACGTTTGCGCAGCGGTCGGTCGAGGGGGTGATGAAGCTCGTGGCCCCGTCGCTTGGCAAGGCACCTGCGGCGTTGCGCGTCTGGCTGGAACATGAGGATAGCGCGTTCGGCACGTCGATCATGAAGGAGCAGGAACGACTGCTGCGGGCGGCGGGCGTGACGCAGCTCGGCATCGGCAGCCATAGCGCGCGGGCGGTCGACTTGTCGGACAGCATCCTGCGCGCCAAGAACTTCGCGCCCGATCTATGGCTCAGCACCGCCTATGTTGTGGACCACAACCTACTGCTGCGGACTGCGCGGGAGCAGTCGTTCCGGCCGGGTGCCATAATGCTGACCGGCACCGGCGACACGTTCGAAACGTTGGATGCGCTGGGCAAGGAGAGCCTTGAGGGCGTGCTACTGGTCTCATACCCCCGGCCCGACGTAGGCGAGGCCTATGCGCCGGGCGCCGCCGGATTCCTGGCCGCATATCGCGCCAAGTACAACCGCGACCCGATCGCCCCGCAATCCATGAACGCCTATGTCGGCATGCGCATCCTGCTGGAGGCGATCGAGGCCGCTAAATCGACCGAGTATGAGAAGGTCATCGCGGCGGCGGCCCTGATGGACAAGCCGTTCGGCGCATATGAGACCGGGTATGGTGTGAAGTTCGACAAGACGATGCAGAACGTCCGCGCCCTGCCTTTGATTGCGCAATGGCAGGACGGCCGGGTCCGGGCGGTCTATCCACCGGAGGCGGCGGGGTCCCCGATGTCTGCTTTGGCGCGAAAGTAGAAGTGGCGGCCTGATGGCCGACCTGCTTCAAATCCTGGTCGTGGGCGTGTTGCTGGGCGGCACGTATGCGGTCGTGAGCGTCGGGCTCAACCTCATTTTCGGCGTAATTCGCGTCGTGAACTTCGCGCAGGGTGAGTTCGTGATGCTGGGCATGTACGGCACCTTCGCCGCCTCGGTCGCCACCGGCCTCGACCCGTACTGGGCCGCCATCGTGGTGGTGCCGGCCCTGTTCGTCCTTGGGGCGCTCGTGCAGCACCTGCTGCTGCGGCATTTGCAGGCCGAGCCCGCGATGCAAATCTTCGCAACGTTTGGGCTGTTGCTGCTGCTGCAAAATGTCGTTTTGGCCATCAGCCGCGGTACGGCCTACAGCGTGACTACGCCGGTTTCGCAGATCAGCGTGGGGCTGGGGCCGGTGCAGATCGGCCTGTCGCGGCTGATCGTGCTGATAGCGGCGCTGCTGGTGGCCGGCGTGCTATGGCTGTGGCTGCAACGTACAATGCTGGGCCGCGCCGTACGGGCCGTGGCGCAGGACCGGCGCGCGGCGACGCTAATGGGCGTCGATACCGGCCGCGTGTACGTGCTGACGTTCGGCATCGGTGCGGCGCTGGCCGGGCTGGCCGGCTGCCTGCTGGCACCGCTGTACACGCTCTCGCCACAGATCGGCACCAACTTCATTCTGCCCGCGTTTGCCGTCGTGGTCCTGGGCGGGCTGGGCAGCGTGGGCGGAGCGACCGCGGGCGGCTTCATTGTCGGGCTGACGGAGTCGCTGGCCGGCTACTATATCGACCCGGCGTTGAAGCACGCCGTGCTGTTCGCCGTTTTCATCGCCGTGCTGGTCATTCGCCCCTCCGGCCTGTTCGGGCAGGTGGGAGCGGAAGAGGTGGGTCTACGTGAACAGGCCTGATACCGCAACGATGCCGCGCCTTGCCGGGTCGGCCAGGCAGCCGGCTGCGCTCGTACCGGGGTTTTGGGCGGGGTTGCCGGTCATGGCGCTCGTGCTCGGAGTGCTGGCTGCGGCCATCGGCTTCTCGGCGGGCGACACGTTCACGCTCAACATTTTGGGCACCGCTATGCTTTTCGCCGGGCTCGCCAGCGCCTGGAATCTGATCGGCGGGTTTGGTGGCCAGTTCTCGCTGGGGCACAGCGTGTTCTTTGCCGTGGGTGCCTACACGACGGTTAATCTGTATCTGAAACTGGGCGTGTCGCCCTGGCTTGGGTTAATTCCCGCGGCGGCGCTGTCGGCGGCAGTGGCGGTTGCCGTCTCCTGGCCCGTATTCCGGCTGCGCGGCCCGTTCTTCGCCATCGCCACCATGGCCCTGACCGAGGTGGCGCTGGCAATCGGCAATTATTGGGAGAGCGTGACCGGCGGCACCCGCGGCATGTCGATCCCGTTCCGGCTGGGCGCTGCCAACATGATATTCCGCGACCGGATCAGCTACACCTGGCTTATGTGGGGCTTCATGGCGCTGTGCCTGCTCGTATCGCTTTGGCTGGCGCGCTCCCGCCTTGGCTACTACCTGCGGGCGTTGCGGGATAACGAACAAGCGGCGGGTGCGGCCGGCATCGATGTGCTGCGGGCCAAGCTGCTTGGCATGGCCATTAGCGCCGCACTGACGGGCGTAGGAGGCGGATTGTTCCTTTTTTCCACCCGCGTGACGGACCCCACGTCCATTCTCTCGCTGTTCGAGTTCGGAGTTAAATTCGCGCTGATCGCGCTGATTGGCGGCATGGGTACGGTCTATGGTCCGCTGCTGGGTGCACTGCTGATCATCCCGCTAGAAAGCTGGCTGCGGGCGGAGCTGGGCGGCCTGTTGCCCGGTGCCAACATCATCGTGCTCAGCATCGTGCTGATCCTGGCGTCGTTGTTCCTGAAGCGCGGCGTGATGGGCGCTTTGCAAGGCCTGCGGCGATGAGCGGGGCGCTATCGGTCCAGGGCGTAAGCAAGCGCTTCGGGGGCCTGCTCGCGGTCGATGGCATCAGCTTCGACGTCGCACCTGGCGAGTTGGTCAGCATCATCGGGCCGAACGGCGCGGGTAAGACGACGCTTTTCAACCTGCTGACCGGTCAGCTAGCGCCCACGGCCGGGCGCGTGTTGCTCGATGATGCAGACGTCAGCCGCCTGCCTCCGCATCGGCGCGCCGCCGCAGGGTTCGGCCGCACGTTTCAGATCGCACAGACGCTCACGTCATTGACCGTCTTGGAGAATGCGATGATCGGCGCCTTCCTCCGCCATCCGCGCCTGGCCGACGCCGCCCGCCACGCAACGGCCATGCTGGAATTGGTAGGCCTCGGTGCCCGGGCTAATTTGCGGGCGGGCATGTTGACGCTCAGCGAGCGCCGGCGGCTGGAAGTTGCCCGGGCGCTGGCCACCGATCCACGCATCGTCCTGCTCGACGAAGTCATGGCCGGCCTGAACCAGAGCGAAATCCAGGAGGTGGTCGATCTCGTGCAGCGGCTGAATGCCGAGGGCCATACGTTTCTGGTGATCGAGCATAACCTGAAGGTCGTGCGCCAGTTCTCCCACCGGGTTATTGTGCTGCACCGCGGTGCTATGCTGGCCGAGGGTACCGCGGCGGACGTGCTGGCCAATCCGGCCGTGGTCGAAGCCTATGTCGGGACGCGGCGGCATTGACCGCCCTGCTCGATGTCCGGGGCGTGACGGCCGGGTATGGCGACGCGACGGTGTTGTGGGACGTGTCGATCACGGTCGATCCGGGGGAGGTCGTGGCCATCGTGGGGGCCAACGGCGC
>JAYVTX010000225.1:0-15116 GCA_043788425.1 Rhodospirillales bacterium | reverse complement strand
CCGCATACCCAAGAGTTTGGCCTTCGATGCCCGGGTGCGGGAGGTGGCGATCCTGCGCAATGGTCCGCGGCGGATAATCATGCCGATCGGCGCTGTCTGGGATGATTTTTTCGACGAAGCCGGCGTAGACCTTGGTGTGCGTATTCAGCCGCCGATGCAAATACGCGGCAATTTCTAATGTTGCGGTTCATGCTGGATACAAACCTGTGCGTGCGAATAATCCGGGACAGACCAGCCGCGTTGCGGCAGCGCTTTAGCAACGAGGCAGCTTCGCTCTCACTCTTTGACGTCGTCCTGTACGAACTTCTTTACGGTGCCGAGCGCTCCACGCGCCCAGCCGAAAACCGGCGGGTGGTCGAACAATTTGCTGGCCGCCTTGTGGTGTTGCCCTTCGATAGCGACGCAGCCGGGCACGTCGCAAACATCCGCCATGAACTGGAGCAACGCGGACAGGTTATCGGCCCCTATGACCTACTTATGCGGGTCATGCACGCAGCCGGGGATTTTTACTAATTACCGACAAAATCAGTGAGTTTAGCCGCGTCGATGGTTTGCGCTCGGAAGATTGGCTTGCAGCCGCCTAGTTCGACGCCGGGTAGCCCCTAATCAACCGCCGCTGCCGTAGCCACGCACGGGACAGCGCCACGACCCCCACCGGCCGCACGCCCCGCGCCCGCATGACGGCCCCGAGCCGGAACAGCAGGAATTGCTTTGCAAAAACGCCCCTAAAAGCCGCGCGAAGGGTCAGGGAAGGGTCCCAGAACTGGATCGCCTCCGACCCGGCGCCATTCACCTCAATGATCTGGAACTCACCCCGGCGTAGGCCCGCCAGCGTCTCAAACCGGACATCGAACCGGCCTAGGTGAAAGTCGGGCATCGTGCGCGCAATGGCGTCGATGGTGTCGGTCAGCGCGGGCGTTACCTGCGCCGAAGCGTCCTCGTACCGGGCGCCCACCCGTAACGAGGCGATGGTCGTAAGCTGGACCCGCTCGCCGGGCGCCGGCACGCGGTCGAGTGTCGCCGGGTCAATGATGCTTGCGTAGTACCCGCCGCGACGGCGGGTGCGCGGATCGGCGACGATCAGTGTTTTAACGGTGTTTACGCCGTCACCTCTGACATGCGGTGTGTGGCGGATCGTCAGCCCGATCAGTCCGCCTTGCGCAGCGCCGGGCTGGCGGAGGTAGAATAACCCGGCCTCCAGCGGGGCGGTTACAAGCCGCTGCAGGATGATCCGGCCCGACGCCGGGTACACGGCGGCATATGCCAGCAGGTCCGCATCGTCGCTAATCCGACGGACGCCATAGCCGCACCAGCCGATGTCGGGCTTGGCGATCAAGGGATAGCAAAACCCGGCGGTACGACGTGCCGCGACCGGGTCGGCCCCGGGCTGCACCACGCACCACTCTGCCACGTGCCCGGCGAACGCTGCGCCGATCTGGGCCAGCGCCGCCGATTTCGATTCGCCCGCCAGGCCACCGGTTTCAATGGACGGATTGATTGCCGATGGCAGGGTCAGGCTGCGATAGCGCGCCGCCAGTAGCATCCAGTGCGTAACCAGCGGCACACATAGCAGCGACTTTGGCAGGCGCTC
Organism: Rhodospirillales bacterium; assembly: GCA_043788425.1. Taxonomy (GTDB): domain Bacteria; phylum Pseudomonadota; class Alphaproteobacteria; order Acetobacterales; family Acetobacteraceae; genus JANPPS01. Next base: position 13,525 of record JAYVTX010000225.1, on the reverse strand, counting down.
GATAGAGAACGCTGGCCGGGCGGCTGCTGTCCTACGCCCCAAACTGGGCGTGAGCACCGTGCCGCCGATCTGCATCCTCTTACTCCAACCTGTCGTATCTCCAACGCGCGACCCGGCCGGTAGTCGCGTGCGCCGGGCACCCCTTTCCACCCACCCCCCGATGCGCCATACGCCCCCAACGCGGATGCCGCGCGATTGGAGAAGATCCGCATGGAGTATGAGCGCCGGTTCAAGTTCCTCGTCTGCGCGCCCAGCTTCAATACGGCCGACCTCGACTGGCAGCGGTTGCAGCAGATCGTAGACGAAACGCAGCGCCTAGGCTTCACCGTCCAGGTTGCCCGCAATACCGAAGATGCGGAGCTGGCGATCCAGACCGACGCCGCCATCGGCTGCATGGTGGTGGATTGGGGCAAGCGCGGGCTGATGGGCAAGCCGGCCAGCCTGATCTCGCTCGTCCGCAAGCGTGGCTTGGAAATGCCCGTCCTGATCCTGCTGCGGCGGAAGCGGCTGGAAGATATCCCGGTCGAGGTGCTGAACCAGGTCGACGGTACCATTTTTTTATCCGAGGAAACGCCCGAGTTCATCGCCCGCAACCTGGTCAGCCGGCTACGTAACTATGCCGCCACGTTGAAGACGCCGTTTTTTGGCGCGCTTGTGGATTATGCCGAGCAGGGCAACCAGCTCTGGACCTGCCCCGGCCATAATGGCGGTATATTCTACAGCCGCAGCCCGATCGGGCGCATTTTCGTAGAACATCTGGGCCCGGCGATTTTCCGGGACGACCTCGACAACTCGGTTTTGGACCTGGGCGATCTGCTGACGCATGAGGGTCCGGCGCTGGCGGCGGAGAAGGCGGCGGCCAAGATTTTTGGGGCGGAACGCACGTACTTCGTGCTGAATGGCACCTCGGCATCTAACAAGATCGTCCTGCAGGCGTTGGTGGCGGAGGGCGACCTGGTGCTGTTCGACCGTAATAACCACAAAGCAGCGCATCACGGGGCACTGCTGCTGGGTGGCGGTATTCCCATCTATTTGCCGACCGACCGCAATGCCTATGGTATGATCGGCCCGATCGACTTCGAGGCCTTGGACGAGACCCGTATCCGGGACAGCATCCGCGCCAATCCCCTGGTGTCCGATCCCGACGCCTGGCAGCGCCCGCGCCCGTTCCGCGTGGCCGTGATCGAGCAGTGTACGTATGACGGTACGATCTACGACGCGAATATGATCCGCGATAAGATCGGCCATCTGTGCGACTATTTGCTGTTCGACGAGGCTTGGGCCGGCTTCATGAAGTTCCACCCCCTGTTTCGCCGCCGTTTCGCGATGGGGATCGATAAACTGGACGGTGACCAGCCGGGGATTATCGCGACACAGAGCACGCATAAGCAGCTGGCCAGCTTCAGTCAGGCGTCGCAAATCCACGTCAAGGACAAGCATATCAAGGGGCAAGACCGCCGGGTCGAGCATCGGCGGTTCAATGAGAGCTTCTTGGTTCACGCCAGCACGTCGCCATTTTACCCGCTATTCGCATCACTGGACGTTGGCGCCCACATGATGAAGGGCCGGTCGGGGGAGGTGCTTTGGGACGACACCATCCGCCTGGGAATTGAAGTGCGGAAAAAGCTTCGCATGATCCGGCGCGAGTTTGACAGCAAAGAGACTGACCCACGCCGTCGCTGGTTCCCCGAGCCGTTCGTGCCACAGACCGTAGCCTGGCGCGGGCCAAACGACACCGCCGCGCGCCGGACGCCCTGGGAGGATGTGCCGACAGATGATCTGGCCAGTAACCCGGCATACTGGATGCTCGACCCCGGTGAAGACTGGCACGGCTTCGACCAGGTAGCGCCTGGGTTTGCTATGACGGATCCGAACAAGCTCACGCTGCTTATGCCCGGCTTCAACCGGTCCACGGGCGAGTACGAGGATCATGGCATTCCGGCTGTACTATTGGCGGAATACCTGCGTGAGAACCGGATCGTGCCGGAGAAGAATGACCTGCACAGCATCCTGTTCCTGCTGACGCCCGGCGTGGAAAGCAGCAAGGCAGGCACGCTGCTAAGCTGGCTGGTGACGTTCAAACGCCTGCACGACGAGAACACGAAGCTGCAAGACGTGCTGCCCAATTTCGTTCGCAAGCGCCCCGCCCGCTATTACGACATGGGCCTACGCGATCTGTGTGCGGAGATGCACAGCTTCTATCGTGCGGCCGGGGTCAGCACGCTGCAAAAGCAGCAGTTCCAGGTTGAACACCTGCCGGAGCTGGTCATGACGCCGCAAGCAGCGTCGCAGATGCTGACACGAAATAAAGTCGACTACCTGCCGATCGATCAAATCCGTGGCCGGATTGCCGCGACTCTCATGCTGGTCTATCCGCCGGGCATCGCGACGATCATTCCGGGTGAGCGCGTGGGCCGGCAATCGTCACCGATGATCGACTATTTGCTGAGTTTCGAGCGCGCCGAAAACCTGTTTCCCGGTCTGGGTACCGAGATTCAGGGCGTGTACCGCGAGCCGGAGGACGGGCGGGTGCGGTATCACACCTATGTCGTTAAACAGGACTACGAGCCGGCCCATAGCGATGGAGAACGCGCATGAAAAAGACGAGCACCCTAGCCGTGCTAGCCCTGCTGGCTGTCGCCGGGTGCGGGCGGCGGCTTCCGGTCACGGCCGTTGTAACCGATCGGCCGCTCGGTCCCGGACGACAAAGTGTAACCCGGTTCGCCAATAGCCAGTGTGTATTGAACAAAGAAGTCCGGATCCGCGGCCCAATAGTCGATGGGCAGCAGACCTATGAGCGCCTGGTAACGTCCGGTCAGCCCTATCCGTGCTGAGCCCTATTTCCGACTGATCGATAGACCACCGAACGACTGGCAAACCGGCATCAGTTCCAGCGTGTTGATGTTGACGTGGGCGGGCCGGGTCGCGACCCATTGGACGGCGTCTGTTACATCGGCGGCTGTCAACGGTTCGGCACCCTTATAGACGGTGGCGGCCCGGTCGGTGTCGCCAGCGAAGCGCACGTCGGAGAACTCGGTTCCCGCTACCATACCTGGCTCGATATCCGTCACGCGCACCCGGGTTCCGGCCAGGTCGGCGCGTAGGTTTAGGCTAAACTGACGGACAAACGCCTTGGTCGCGCCATAGACGTTGCCGCCAGGGTACGGCCAGTTGCCCGCGACCGAGCCGATGTTGATCACATGCCCCCGGTCCCGCGCCACCATGCCCGGCAGCACGGCGTGCGTGACCGTCATCAGGCCCTTCACGTTCGTGTCGACCATCGTGTGCCAGTCATCGAGGTTTGCCTTTTGCGCCGGTGCCACGCCCAGGGCCAGGCCGGCGTTGTTGACCAGCACGTCCGTGTCGGCAAACGCGGCCGGTAACCCGGTGATGGCCGCCAACACGGCGTCGCGGTCACGAACGTCCAGCGTGACTGCGTGCGCATTGCTCCCCAACTCAGTCACCAAAGTCTGTAGGCGGTCCTGGCGGCGGCCAATCAGGACGAGGCGGTGGCCGTCCTGGGCAAAGCGGCGGGCGATATCCAGGCCAAAGCCTGCAGTTGCGCCTGTGATTAGAATGTTCATTGGATCGTCCTCCGATAGGAAGGCGAGGGCTTTGCCCTCGACCCACTGGGGCCATGGACCTTCGCCCAGCGTATTAGCAGAGTTTGGTGTCTGGGCCCACTTTGGATTTCTAGGGGTGGAGCTTTGGACCTAGCTGTCTGGCAAGGCAAACCGCACGCTTACCGGGCAGTGATCGGACAGCTCCTCACGCTGCGCAACCGGCTCCTTATACACCAGCACGCGCAATGTTTCCGGCTGCATCCACGCGCGGGCGGCACCGCCGGCCAGGATGTGGTCGATGAACGCCCCGCCGCCCCAGCAGGGTGACGCCCGGCCCTCGGTCGCGCGCAGCAGGGGGGCAGTGGTGTTCAGCGCTGTCAGCAGGTCGTCCCGGCCATCCATCCGCCGGTTGAAGTCGCCGAGTACGACGAACGGCACACCCTCGTTCCGGCGTTGCGCGATCCAGCCCTGTAGGGCTGGGACCTGCTGGCGTAGCGTGTCGCATTCGGGGCGGCCGCTGGTCAGGCGGTCGTGGTTGCAACCGGTTTTGAGGTGCACCGCCAGCAGCCGCAGCCGCCCGCCGGGCCATTCGAGCGTGACATCGGCCCCACTTCGCAGCCGGTGACGTGCGCTGGGACCATAAACGTCGAGCGCGACGAGGTCCGGGTTGTGGGTAATGGCCAGGGTGCGGCGGACGGCAAACCCGACGCGCTGCACCACGGCGTCGTTGGTCATGATGATGCGGTACGTGTCGGGCGGAAACACGGCGGCGGCGGCCTCAGGCCCGTCGACCTCCTGCAGGGCAATTACGTCTGCGTTGAGCGCCAGCGCGTATCGGCGGAGCATCGCATGGTGGGCACCGACCTTTGGCACAACGTCGTCCGGCAAGGCGGGGTCGCCCGAGGTGCGGAGGGTCAGCCACTCCATATTCCAGGTTGCAAGCTTAAGCTCAGCCGCCCAGGACGGGCCCATAAACAAGATGAGTAAGCAGAGAATACGCATTATGCATCGTCACGCAGCCAATCCCGGCAGACAAGGCCCAGAGCGTAATAAACCCGCACCTAAACAAATGGGGTCTGGGGCCCCCGGCCCCAGCAGGTCGAGGGCAGCGCCCTCGCCTTCCTGTATCACCCGAGCCCCACACTCCATTAAAAAGGCCGCCGTCCGTTCATACCCGGCAGGTGAGCGCGTAGGGTCGGCCAAGCACCCCAACGGCATCCAAATGACCGTTCCGCGGCGCGCGCGCGTCAGCAGCACCCGGTACGCGTTGCGCCGGTTGGACTGCGCGTCTGGACCATGAACGGTCGTCCAGCGCGTGCCGCGAAACTGCCGGGCGTGCCATTCGTCCCGCCAGAGCAGGTCGGCGTCCCAGCATAACCCGGCATAATCTAACTCCAGACCTTGCACGCTGAACTCGGTGGCGACCGTTTCGAGTGCGGCGGCGCTGCGGATGTCGGGCCATTGGGTCAGGAACCAATGCTGCACCGCGTCGGCATCCTGGTGGGCAAGCACGCTGCCCAGCCCCTCCGCCCGCAATCGCCGGGCCCCGCTACTGGCGAGCAAGCCGCAAGACGGGCCGGCCTGGCGCAATACGCGGCGTAGCGTGTGTAGGCACCGGGTCAGGCGGGGTGCGCCATGCTGGGCAGCGATGGCGCGGGCGGCGGAAGCGTCCCCGGCCAGAACGGCGTCGACCCATGCGCCCTCCCGCGGCCGATGCAGTGCCCGGATCGGCGTGGCCAACGACAGATCGGGATCGAGGTGCAGGCGCGGATTGGTAGCCAGGCGCTGGCGGCAGTCTGGGTGGTTAAGCGCACCAGGCGGGGCCAGTGCGTCCCAGTCTGGGCGGGCGGCAAGGGCCTCACTCCAGGCGGCGAGCCCACCCTCACCAGCGTGGATTTCCTGCCCCCCGCCCAGCAGGCAAATAATGACGGCGGCACCGTTATGCCGGGCCATGGCGTCCAGCACGTGCAGTGGTTCGGACTTGGTCAGCGGCCGGATGGCGTTTTGGGTTTTGCTGACCGCATAGGTGCCTGTCCAGCAACGCTGCGCCTCGTCGATCACCACGACCCGTGGGGCGGGCGCAGCGGGGCTGGCGAGCGTTGCATCACGGAACGCCGGCAGGGCCTGGATGACGGCATCCAGTTGCTGCCCTGCTGCCCGGCTATTCCGCCCGCGTGCCACCGCGTCCCGCAGCAGCGCGGCCCGTAGCACATGCACCAACGTCGGATTACCCGTGAGGTACGTGGCACCCAGCCCCGGCGTGAACGCCAAATCCAGTCCGCACAGCGTCTTTCCCGCACCCGGCGCGCCCGTTACGAACACCAGGCGCTTTTGCCCCCGTGACAGCGCATCCTGCACCGCTGCAGCGATCGTCCGGCTGGTGCGCCGCACTCCGTCCGGCCCCGCCGCGCCTTGCGCCAATGCCAGTACGTCATGCCGCGCATAGAGCAGGCACGCTGCCGCCATCAGCCCCGGCACCGGCCGGTAGGGCGCGTCCGCCCAGCGATCTATCTCGATCGCGCAGGCGGGAAAGCGTGTGGTGATCTCTTGTACCAGCCCAGGCAGCAGCGCCGCCGTTGTTTCCTGCACATCCGCTGCGCCCGGTAGGGGCATGGGCATGGTGCAGGCGCGTGCGGCGGATGTCACCAATATCGGCAGTACCGGTGAGCCCCGGCAGCCGGTGTGAAAGTCGGCAAGGTCCAGCGCGGTGGCGGCAACTTGGGTCCGGGTTTGGTGGCCGATGACGAAAACGGCCTGCGACGTTACCACGATCAACCTGTTCTGATGCGGGGTCCCGGCCAGGTGGTATCCTGGCAAGAACCGCCAGTGGTGTGCGTTTGGAAGCCTGACTAGGAGCGATTGTAGGTCCACCGGGCGATTAGGCAGACAAAAGGTTAAGGGAAGGCGAGGGCTTTGCCCTCGACCCACTGGGGCCGGCGGCGTCAGACCCCATTCCTAAAGCAGACGCTGAAATGATAGGGGTCTGGGGCCCACGGCCCCGGCGGGTCGAGGGCAGCGCCCTCGCCTTTCTTCGCCACCACAGCAACCATACGGCGATGACCCCCGTCTTTTGGCAACGCGATTACCCCCACGCCAACGCCGTCCTTCTTCCAGGACCCCGGCCCATCCTCGTCGATACCGGCTTCGGCCCTGGCGCGCCCGGCTTGCTTGCCTGGCTGGCGCAGCATGACGTGGTCCTCGGCGCGTTGCGCGTCTTCAACACCCATGCACACAGCGACCACGTGGGCGGCAACGCAGCGCTCGCCCGGCTAGGCGTGCCGAATGCGTGCAGCGTGATCGAGGCGAAGGCGTCGGCCGGTCCGGATGCGTGCCGGGCGCGCTATTTGGCGCAGCCGATCGAGGCGTATGTGGTTTCAGCCACGATCAGCCCGGGCGCGGTGCTGGAGACTGGGGCCTCGCAATGGGTGGTTATCCCGACACCGGGGCACACGGCTGGCCATTGCAGCCTGACGGATGGGGCAACGCTAGTTTTGGGCGACGCGCTGCACGGCGCGGATATCGGGTGGCTCGACATAATGCAGGATGGGCCAAGCGCGCTGGATGCAGCGGCGGACAGTATCGAGCGGCTTGCGGCCTTGCCGGCGCATGTTGGGTATTCTGGGCATGGGCCGGCCATCACGGACATACCGGCGGCGATCGCCCGGGCTCGCCGTCGGATCGCGCGCTGGCGGGCGGACCCGGAGCAAGTCCTATGGCATGCATGCAAGCGCATCTTCTCACACATGCTCATGTTGGAGGGCGGGCTGACGGAGGCGGCGCTGGCCACGACCCTGATGCCGATGCCCTGGTTCCGCGCCCATGCAGACCTCTTGGATATGACGGAGGAGGCATTCGTCACGGCTTTGATGCGGGAGAGTGTGCGCGCCGATGCGGTAGCGTGGCAGGATGGGCTGCTGGTTGCGACGGCGTCGTATGATCCCCCGCGACCGCACTGGGCTATTGGTCCAACACGGCCGTCGGACTGGCCGTCTCAGTCCTCGTTTGCGCTGGCCTCTCCCGTTTGGCGGTAAGGCGATAGGGTCGCAAGCGCGTTCATCTCCGCCAGCATCGCCGGGCGTTCGCGATCGAGGAAGCCGGCGACGGCGTTACGCAGGCCCGCATGCGCGATCCAGTGGGCGCTGTACGTGGGTCGGGGTAGGTAGCCGCGCTGGATTTTGTGCTCGCCCTGTGCACCAGCCTCGACCCGGACGAGCTTGTGTTCGATCGCGAACTCGATGGCGCGGTAGTAGCAAAGTTCAAAGTGCAGGAACGGCCAGTCGCCGCGACAGCCCCAGTTGCGGCCGTACAGCGCGCCATCCCCGACCAGGTTGAGCGCGCCTGCGACCGGCACGCCATCCCGCTCGGCCAGCATAAGTACGACCTGATCGCCCAGCCGCTCGCTTAGGAGTGGGAAGAACTTTTCGGTCAGATACGCGCTGCCCCACTTCCGATCGACGGTGGATTGGTAGAATTGATAGAAGGCGCGCCAGTGCCGGGCGGTAATGTCTGAACCACGTAGCGCCACAAATTGCAGCCCGGCGGCGTTGGCGTCGCGGCGCTCGCGTTTAACGGTCTTGCGTTTGCGAGCGTTCAACGCGCCTAAAAAATCGTCGAAAGACGTGTAGTCGGCGTTTTCCCAATGAAATTGGGTGCCGATGCGCTGCAACCAGCCAGCTTCCCCAAGGGCGTGCCACTCCGGCTCGGTGCAAAAGGTGGCGTGGACGCTGGACATGCCGAGTTCTTGCGCCGCCTGGGCCAGGCCCTGCGCCATGGCGGCCGGATCGGTGCCGGGGCGAAGCAGCAGGCGGCGGCCGGGGACGGGGCTGAACGGGACGGCGGCCTGCAACTTGGGGTAGTAGCTGCCGCCGCCGCGCTCGAACGCGTGCGCCCAACTATGGTCGAACACGTACTCGCCATAGCTGTGCGATTTTGCGTACATCGGCACCACGCCGGCGATGGTGTCACCCGCCCGAAGGACCGCGTGTTGCGGCAGCCAGCCGGTGCGGGGGTTGGCGCAGCCGCTATCCTCCAACGCGCTGAGGAAGGCGTAGGACGTGAACGGGTTGCCTCCCCCGCCGACACCGGTGCCGGCTGCTACTCCCGCGCAGGCATCCCAGTCGCTGGCGCCGATGTCGGCGATGCGGCTGTGTAGCGTCAGGGTAAGCGGTTCGGGGCCGGTGTCGGGCATTACTGCGATATGGCGGGGCGTGCGCGAGCTTGAAGGTTTACGGCCAAACACCGGTTACGCGACCTCGAACCAGCCATCCACCTCGACAGTCGCCAGGCCCGGCAGGGACGGCACGCCGATGGTGCTGCGCGCGTGCCGGCCGGCGGGGCCGAAGACGGCGACGGCAAGGTCGGACGCGCCGTTCATGATTGCCGCATGGCCGTCGAAGGTGGCCGGGGCCGCGATGTAGCCGCCCAGGCGAACCACTTGCCGCACGCGATCAAGATCGCCGTCGCACGCGACCGCCACCTGCGCTAGTAGGTTGATGAAGCAGACCCGGGCTGCCTCCGTCGCTTGTTCGACCGTTACCGTGCCGACCGTCACTGTGCCGACCGACACTGCGCAGACGGGCCCGCAGCACATCAGTGCGCCATCCCGCATAGGGATTTGGCCCGATACGGCGACGAGCGAGCCGGTGCGGACCCAGGGTACATAGTTGGCGACGGGCGCTGGCGGGGTGGGCAGCACGATCCCAAGCGCGTGTAGCCGGGCAGAGACGCTCATGCCACGAGCCGCAGGCTGGAACGTCGCCGGGCTTGCGCGGGCAAATCGAGGGGCAGCAGCGGCGCCGCGGGCTCGGGCCCAGTCGGCTCGGGCCCAGTTATCCCTTCCGGCACCGCGCAGCCGCCCAGGTAGCTCGCGGCGAGGTTGCGGAAAACGTAGTCCAGCATCGACGTGGCGTGGCCGACATCGGCGTCGCCCTCGACCGCGCCCGCCGGACCGAACCGGGTCAGGGTGAAGGCAGACACATACTCCTCCAGCCGGACGCCGTGTTGCAGGCCAAGATTCACGGCGGCGGTCAAGTTTTCCATCATGGCCCGCAGCGTCGGGGCTTCGCGGGGCAGGGTCACGTGGACCTCACCCAGGGTGCCGTCGGCGTATTCGCCAGTGCGGACATAGATGCGGTGGCCGCCGACCGACGCCTTTTGCGTGTAGCCGCGGCGGCGGGCCGGTAGTTCGCGCCGGTGTGGCGGCTGGGCACTGACGGCCCCTGCGACCGGGCGGGGCGGCATGGTGTGCATATACGGTGCGACGGCGTCGTGCATCGCCTGGTGTGCGGCGAGCGACGGCGTTGCCAGCACGGCCTGATGGTTTAACGTATGTGCCAACGCCTGTTCGGCCGACACACCCTGCGCCGCCAGGCGGGCGAGCGACGCGCGGGTTAGCGTGCCATCGGCCCCGACGGGTGAGAAAGCAGGGGCGATCCCACCGGCTTCGGCACCCAGCAGCGCGTCCGCAGGACCCGGCGGCAACACACCGGTGCTGGGCCAGTTCGCCGATCCGCGCATGGCCTGGACCCGTGCGGCCTGGGCGGCGGCATTCAGAGCCAGGTCCGGGCTGCGCGGCGGCACGGGCCAGCTCGGTAAGCAGGACAGCAGGTCCGGCTGCGCACCAGCCAGCGCCAGATCGGCGGTTGCACGCAGCAGGGCGGCGATCGTGGCCGCAATCGCGCGCCCGGCATCACTGTCATAGTCATGGCCCAGCAGCGCCAGCAGCCCATCGAGGTCGGTGACGCCCAGCTTTGCTTGCGCTGCCCCACCCTCCGTCAATCGCAGCGCCGTTGCCGCCACCGTCACGGCGTGGGTGAAGGCATCGGTATCAAAACCCTGCGCGCCGTCATGAAATGCCGGCAGATTGAACACGAACCCGGCCGGGCCGGACGCCCCTGGACTGCACCACACCGGCGCTGTGGGCGCGGCCTGGCGATGCAGCAGCAGCGTGTGCAGTTGATCGGCCAGGGCGGCATGGCCCTGGGCCCGGGCGCGGGCGGCAACGGGGCGGATCCAGGCGTCTGCGGCACGGGGCAGGGTGGCGGGACCGGACGCCAGCGCGGCCAACGCCTCTGCCGCACGATCGTCCCAGGATGCTGGCAGAGTGACCGGGCGCGGCGCTGCGTCGGGGTCGGCCCCAGCGGCCGTGTCACGCATGCGGGTGCCGCGCCAAATCTTGCTTCCAGTCATGGCACGAACCTAGCCCGGACCCGCCTACGATGGCCAGCGCCGGGTTCTATTTTCGGACTGCCCGGGCCTGAGAAACGGCCGCTTTCAACTCATCCAGCGTTTGCGCGCCCGATAGCAGCCGGTCGCCCACCACCAGCGCCGGCGTACCCTGGATTTGCAGTTGGTCGGCCATGGCGATTGTGGCGGCCAGGCGGTCCTTGATAGCCGGGTCATCGATGTCGCGCAGCAGCCGCCCGCCATCCAGCCCCAGCCGGTCCGCATCGGCGCGCAGTGTGTCGCGGGTCGACACCGCAGGACGCCCCATAATGATGGACTGCAACTTGAAGTACCCACCCTGACGCTGCGCGGCGAGCAGGGCGCGGGCCTCCAACTGGCTCGTGGCACCCAGCACCGGCAGGTCCTTGTTCACAATCCGCACGCCAGGGTCTTGGCGCAGCAACTCCGCCTCGATCGGCAGCATCTGCCGGCAGTACGGGCAGCGCGTGTCGTAGAAATTGACGATCGTGACGTCGCCGAGTGGATTACCGGCAACCGGGTCCTGCGGGTTGATCAGGCGGGAGCCGATCACAGCCAGCGCGTTTTGGGTTGCGGCGAGCTGCTGGCGCGCGTCATCGGCCTCCAACCCCCGTAATGCGTCGCGCAACAGGCCAGGGTCGCTGCGTAGCGTGTCGCGTACGATGCCTGCCACCTCCTGCCGTTCCTCGGTCGTCATCGCGCGTGCGGATACGGTGAACAGCAGCAGCAGAAGGAGGATACGCATGCCGCCCTGTAGCATCGGCGGCGGCGCTAGGCTATTGCAACGCCACGGTAACAGGGTGGGCGGAATGGCGAAACGGACGCGCGTACGGGCCGGCGTGCTGCTTGCGGCGCTGCTGACGCAGGGTGCGTGCTCGACCCTCGGTTCGCTGAAGGACACGTTCTTCGGCGGCGCGCCACGGCCCGGCGAACCGAAGCGGCTGGAGGGCTTTATCGGTGGCGTGGCGGCGGACGAGGCCCGGGCCGCGCTGGCCGGGCGCGAGGTTCTGGCCACCGGCGGTACGGCGGCCGATGCGGCGGTGGCGATGGGCTTTACCCTGGCCGTTACGTTGCCGAGCCGCGCTGGATTGGGCGGCGGTGGCGCGTGTGTCGTATACAAGCCCGGGGCGGACAGCGTCGGCCGTGGTGTGCCGGAGGCAGTGGTGTTCGTGCCCCCGCCCAGCACCGGTACTGGTGGTGGGGCCGACCGGCCCGCGGCGGTGCCGATGCTGGCCCGCGGCCTGTTTGCCCTTCATGCCCGGTACGGTGCCAAACCGTTTGAAAGCCTGATCAGCCCGGCCGAACAGCTGGCGCGCTTCGGTGCGCCACCGTCCCGCGCCCTGTTACGGGACTTGGCGATCGTGACTGGGCCGCTACTGGCCGACCCGAACGCGCGGGCGATCTTTGGCGTGAACGGCGCACCGTTGAACGAGGCGAGTACCCTGGTACAGGCCGACCTGGCCGGGACGCTGTCCGCAATCCGCACGGCGGGGGTTGGTGATTTCTATCAGGGCGCGTTTGCCCGGCGGTTGGTGGATGGGGCGACGGTCGCGGGTGGCGGTATTACGTTGGATGACCTGCGCGCTGCCCTGCCGCGCACGGGTGGGCCGCTGGTTATACGCAGCGGCAATGACAGCGTGGCATTCCTGCCGCCGCCGGCCGATGGCGGGCTGGCGGCAGCGGCGGCGCTGCAATCGTTGGACGAGCGGCGTGACATGGGTGCGGCGCAATCCCGGGCAGCCGGCGTACTGGCGCGGTGGCGGCAGGTGGGTGGCGATCCGCAGGCGGTGCTGGTCTCGGGTGGGTCGGGCGTGATGCCTGCGCTGCCGGCGTCCACCAGCTTTGTCGCGCTGGACCGTAATGGTGGCGCGGTGGCGTGTGCGCTGACGATGAATAATCTGTTCGGCACGGGCCGGGTTGCGCCGGGTACGGGGATCGTGCTGGCGGTGTCGCCGCGGGTGGCAACGCCCCCGGCCCTGGCGGCCGGCATCGTCTGGAACACCAACACCAATAATTTCCGGGCGGCAGCAGCGGGGTCGGGTCAGGACGGGGCGGCGCTGGCCACGGCCGTCGGGCTGTACAACGCGCTGCACAGCACCCAGGCCATGCCATCGCCAGTGCCGGAACCCGGCCGGGCCAACGTTGTGTCCTGCACCCGTTATCTACCGGGGCGGGAGGGCGAGTGTAGCTGGGCCACCGACCCGCGCGGTGCTGGGCTGGCAGCCGGCGGTAACTGAGGTGCTGAAAATAGGGCGCGGCGCGGCGGCCCCGCCGTTTCGCGTCATGGACATGATCGCCGCAGCCAATGCCCGGCAGGCGCTGCTGGCCCCGACCGACCCGCCCGTGATCCGGATGGAGGTGGGCCAACCCGGTGCCGGTGCCCCAGCAGGTGCAGTCGCGGCAGCGATTGCCGCATTACAAAGCGGTGCGTCGCTGGGTTATACCGAGGCGCTGGGCCGCCCGTCGCTGCGGGCCCGCATCGCGCGGCACGCGGCGGATTGGTACGGGCATGCGCCTGACCCGGCCGGAGTCGCAGTGACGATGGGGGCGAGTGCAGCCTTTCCGCTGGCTTTCCTGGCGGCCTTTGACCCCGGTGACCGCGTGGCGCTGACGGCCCCATACTACCCACCCTACGTCAATATTCTTACTGCGCTGGGCCTTGTGCCCGTGATCCTGCAGGCCGACGCCGCCACGCGCTACCAGCCCACGATTGCCATGCTGGACGCGATCGATCCGCCGCCTGACGGACTGATCATCGC
>JAYVTX010000224.1:0-10357 GCA_043788425.1 Rhodospirillales bacterium | reverse complement strand
ATGCACCCAGAAACCCAAGTCCTCCACGCCGGCTGGCGCAACGACCCGGCCACCGGTGCCGTAGCGGTCCCGATCTATCAAACCACCAGCTTCCAGTTCGCCAGCACTGAACAGGCCTCCAACCTGTTCGCGCTAAAAGAACTCGGCAACATCTACAGCCGCATCATGAACCCGACCGTCGATGTGCTGGAAAAGCGCGTAACAGCGCTGGAGGGTGGGGCCGCCGCCCTGGCCGTCGCCAGTGGTCAAGCGGCGTCGGCGCTGGCAGTGCAAAACCTCGCCCGGGCCGGCGACAACATCGTCAGCAGCACCAATTTGTATGGCGGAACCTACAACCTGTTCGCCAACACGTTCCGCGACATGGGGATCGAAGTTCGGTTCGTGGACCCAACCGACCCCACCGCCTTTGCCCGCGCGACCGACGGCCGCACCCGCGCCTATTACGCCGAAACGCTGCCCAATCCGAAACTGGAAGTGTTCCCGATCAACGAGGTGGCGGCGATCGGACGGCCGCTCGGCATCCCGTTGATCATGGACAACACCGCCTGCCCGTTGCTGGTGCGGCCGTTCGACCATGGTGCGGCAATCATCGTCTATTCCACGACCAAGTACCTGGGCGGGCACGGCACATCGATCGGCGGCATGATCGTCGATGGCGGCACGTTCGACTGGGCCGCCCACCCGGATCGCCAGCCGACGCTGCATACGCCAGACCCCAGCTATCACGGCGCGGTGTGGGTAGAAGCCGCCAAGCCGCTCGGTCCGATCGCCTACATTCTGCGCGCCCGCGTGTGCCTGTTGCGCGACCTTGGTCCGGCCATCAGCCCGTTCAACGCGTTCCTGATCCTGCAAGGAATTGAGACGGTGGCGCTGCGCATGGAACGCCATTGCCGCAATGCGCAGGCGGTGGCGACGTTCCTTAGCCAGCAGCCGGCGGTCACGCGGGTCATCTATCCCGGGCTGCAATCCGGTGCCGAACGCGCGCGGGCCGACCGGGTCATGAACGGCGGCTATGGCGGGCTGGTGGGGATGGAGCTAGCCGGCGGCGCGGATGCCGGGCGTGCGTTCATCGACAGGCTGCAACTCGTGCTGCACGTGGCCAATATCGGCGACGCGCGGACGCTGGCGATACACCCGGCCAGTACCACCCACTCGCAACTGGCGGCAGCGGAGCAGATGGCATCCGGCGTCAGCCCCGGCTACGTGCGGCTATCGATCGGGATTGAGCATATTGACGATATTCTGGCCGATCTGGGTCAGGCGCTGGGCGGAAGCAGGCTGGCGCGCGCGGCGGAATAACCTACTCCACCCGCACCTCCGCCCGCGCCGCCAGCCCGTCCGCGTCCAGGACCGTCACGGCGTAAAAGCCCGGCCCGGCCGGGATCCAGGCGGCGGTCCGCTGGGCGGGCACGGCGGGCAGCGGGGTGCCGTCCACCAGGAACGTCATCGGCCGGCGTCCGCCCATGGCGCGCAGCGTAACCGGCCGGTCGGCAGCCAGCACGGCGCCGGGCGGCGGGAATAGCAGGCGCAGCCCGGCATCGGCCGGGGCGGACGGGCGCGCAGCAGCAGGCGGCGGCGCAGGGCGGGGTGCCGCGGGCAGCATGTCGAATACCTGCGCCAGCCGGGGCAGCGCCTGCGACAAACCCGTGGCGCCCGGGATCGGGGTGCCATCGGGCCGGCCGACCCACACGCCCACCACGTACCGGCGGTCAAAGCCGAACGCCCAGGCGTCTCGCCCGCCCCAGCTGGTGCCGGTTTTCCACGCGACGCCCGCTGGGCCGCCTGTCGGAAAGGGCCGGGTGAGAATATCGGCCACTAGCAGCCCGGTCGTTGGCACGGCTTGCACGGCGCCGGGGACGGGCACCAGCGACACGCCCCCCTCCCGCCCCGGCGCGGCCAGCCCGGCATACAGGCCCGTCATCTCCCGCAACGTCAGCCCTGCCCCGCCCAGGGCCAGGGGTAATGACGGTGCCGCACCGCCGGGCATGCGCGGGTTGGCACCCGCCGCGCGCAGAACCGCCGCAAATCGAAGCGGCCCGACCTGGTCCAGCAACCCGACCGCCGGCACGTTCAACGACCGCCGCAGCGCATCGGCCGCCGTGACCGACCCCGCATGGGTGCGGCCGTAATTCTCGGGCGCATAGGCCCCAAAACTACGCGGCAAGTCCGATAGCGGCGTGTCGGGCCGCGCCACGCCATCCTGAAACGCCAGCGCGTACAGGAACGGTTTCAGCGCCGACCCTGGGGAGCGTACGGCGCGGGTCAGGTCGATCGAACTGCCACGGCTTTCATCCGACGGCCGGCCCGACACCAGCGCCCGGACCTCACGGCTGGACGCATCGACGATCACGACTGCGATCGACACCCGGTCGGGCGCCACGTCCAACCAGCGCCCAACCTGGCGTTCCAGGCCGACCTGCAGTGGCAGATCGAGCGTTGTGCGCAACACCGGCGGCATCCGGCGTGGCCAGGCAGTGGCGGCATGGCGGGGGAACGGCAGGCGCTGATCCGGTATCGGCTCACCCGCGGCTTCCGGCAGGATACGGTCCCGCAACGCCTCTGCCCGGCCAGGGTGGCGGTCGGGCCGCAGCCCCTCCGGCCGGCGGGGGAGTGCGACTAGTAACGCGGCTTCGGCCGGGGACAGCGTGGCGGTGCCAGTGCCGAACCAAGCCTGCGCGCCGGCCCGCACCCCCTCCAGATTGCCGCCAAACGGGGCCAGCGTCAGCCAGATCGCCAGCACGCCATCCTTGCCATAATGGTGTTCGAGCTGGATGGCGCGCGCGACCTCGATCAATTTGCTACGCAGCGTGCGCGGGCGCGGTTCCAGCAGGCGTGCGGCCTGCATCGACAGGGTGGAGCCGCCCGATACGACCCGCCCAGCCCGCGCCCATTGCCCAGCAGCACGCACCAACGCCACAGGATCGACGCCCGGATGGGACCAGAACCGCCGGTCCTCCGTATGGATAAGCAGGTCCAGAAATGGCCGGCTTACGCTGGCGCGGGTTGCCGGAAAGCGCCAAACGCCGCCGGGCGCCGGGGTTAGCGCCAGCAGCCGACCGGTGCGGTCTTGAACCTCGGTCCCCGTGGTCTGCATGCGGGTAAGGTTGGGCGGATGCGCGCGGTCGAGCGTGACGACGCCCGCAGCGGCCACCACGGCCGACGCGATCAGGACCCGGAGCCACACGAAAGTCATTGGCCCGTCTATGCTCTCCGCCGCCGCCCAGGATTCCGCTTTAGCAGGCACAAAAAAGCAGACATTTCATGCTAGTCCGCACTCGATAATCCAAACGGGCGACTGTGTCTGCGTAGTGCTCCGCAAGACGAAGCTTGTTTGATCCATGAGCTTGGCAAACTCGGCCAGTGTTCGCTCACGCGCACTACCGAACATCGCCATCATTTGTGTATCGACCAGATAGCCCGTCGGGCGCCCTTGCGCCGGATCTGGCTCCAAAATCTGCTCGCAGATGAGAAGGACAGCCGTGGGAGCCATTGCCGCCCGGCACGCGCCAAGGATCCGCA
Source organism: Rhodospirillales bacterium (assembly GCA_043788425.1). GTDB lineage: Bacteria > Pseudomonadota > Alphaproteobacteria > Acetobacterales > Acetobacteraceae > JANPPS01. Next base: position 6,838 of record JAYVTX010000224.1, on the reverse strand, counting down.
CGCAGTCCTCGTCCGGCCAATCGTGCAGAACACGGATCAGCATGTAGATGCTTGCCCCTGAGGGCACGCCATCGAAGAATGATCCACCCCGAACGACGATGCGCCCATCCTGGAGATCCGACTGTTTTATCGCGGCAACAACGTCATCGCGGTCAAACAGAAGTCCCCGCGGCCCGTCAAAGCGGTCGAGGACATGGCGAAGCGCCGCGCCATTGCCACCGCCGATATCGGCAATCAGTGCTGCTTTGGAAAAATCGTAGCCTGCGGCAATGGCGGCATGACGGTTATCGGGAAAGTTCGCCATCATGGCGTCAAACCCGCGCGCTTCCACGGGGTGGCTTCGCAGGTATTCGAACCGGCCCATGCCCCAGGCCGCCTCGTGCGGGACCCCACCTGTCAGGGCGGCATCGAGCACACCCCACGCGTTCCACGAGCCCGGCGCAGTCCAGAAACGGGCGGAATGGTGCATGCTATTCGGGATATCAGTCCGCAATAAACGTGAGCGGGCGCTGTGCCCGATCTCACCGTCAGCGGTGACTGTGAATACACCAAAGGACGCAAGCGCCCGAAGCACGCGTAGCAAAGGTTGGGTCTGTACACCGCACTGATTGGCCAAAATCTCGATCGATACCGGCGCATCGGGGGCTACGCGATCGGCCACCCCTACATCCGCGACAAGGCGTAGCATCCGAGAAACCTGAAATCCCCGAACGAGCAGATCGAGCGCCAACCGATCGTCATTCTCGATGTGCGAAACCGCCACGTCCCGGTGTCCCTGTACCGATCATGCCAGACCGGGCCTTCACAAGACGCAGCCCGTGCCAAACCTTAGGGCGGACAGAACAGACATGTCATTATTAATCGGCATCGACCGATTCCGGTGCGCTTGGACGAGGGTACTGCGGGGCCGCCCACGCCCTCCGTAGCGTTACTCCCGCGGTAGGATCGTGATCCGCGCCGGCGCCTGTCGCGCAAAGATCGCTGGGCGGTACATGTCGGACACGGTGGCACCCGGCATCTCAAACTTGCCCTGCGTTACCGCCCGTAGGCGCACGGCGATGCGGAATGCCGGCTCCTCGGGCGTCAGGTTGATGGTGGCGGCAAACCGGTCATCGGCGGCGGGTTGTGCCTCGGTCTCCGTCAGATCACCCAGCCACGGCATGCCGGTGACTTTGCCGGACGCCAAGCGGCCCGCGACCTCCCACCCGGCTGGCAGGCCCTGCAGCAGCAGCGCGCGATGGTCCTGGTTGTCGTCGGCACGGCCCTCGATCAGCATGACGAATACCATGTTCTGGCGTAGCTGGTCGAAGTTCAGCGCCTCACCCTTGGTGGTGAAGAACTTGCGCGTTACCCGCATGCCGGCGCGCTGGGCAGCGGGGGCCTCGACCGGAACGCCGGTGGTGCTGACGGTCTGGTACACGGCCTGCTCCCCCAGATTGCGTAGCCGGGTGGGGCCGGTCAGCGCGTGTTCGATAACGGGCGCCGGGGTCTGGGCTGCGCCATCGAACGCGACATGCACCGGGCGGCCATCGCGGCCCAACACGATCCCCGCGGCCGCTACCCAGGCCTGTTCCTGCGTACTGATGGCGTCCGCCCGCAGGTTCGAACCCGGCAGTTGCGCAATCAGCGCCGTCAGCTTGTCCGGCAGCAGGCCGCTTTCCTTCAGCAACATGGTCACGGCCGCCTGATCCCGTAGCGCCGTGCCACGATCGGTATCCCAATACTTGCGGGCCGTGGACGACAGTGCAGCCGCAAAAGCGGCCTCCGCCCGTGGACGGTCGTTGGACAATGCGAACGCGGCGCCAAGCTGCGCCCGGGCTAGGGGGGTCGGCAGCGCATCAAGGTCCTCGCCCAAGATACGCGCGGCACCTGCCTTCGGCTGCCCGGCCAGGGCCAGAACATATAGGGAGTAGGCCTTGCTGGCACGGCCCTCCGGCGTGTCCGGCAGGTCGGTGTATGCGCCGGCCAGGTACTTGATCGCATCGGCCATCGCACCCTCCGGCACGGCGTTGGACCCCCGGGCGCGCAGCAGCAGCTCGGTCGCATAAGACGACAGCCACGGCTCGGCAGCCCCATTGGCGCTCCATAAGCCAAAGCCGCCATCGAACCGCTGGCGGTCCAGCACGACCGAAATCACGGATTGCAGCTGCGCCGCGCGGTCGGGCGTGGTGGGCAGCAGTGCCAGCGGCAGGCCCTTACTGGTTGCCTGCTCCAGGCAATTCAGCTCGTAGGCCTGCAGTGCGTCGATCAGTGCCGCGACGTCGTAGCGGACGGGCCCGCCCACGGTAGCGCGCGCCTTGCCGGTGCCGGGGATCATGCGGGCCAAAGCCGGGTCAACCGGGGTTTCGGCGCCGGCTGCCAGCGACGCGCCAACCGAGAGCGTTACCGGGCTGCGGGACGGGCGGACCAATATCGCCGTCTCCCGGGTAAGGCGAAACCCGCCCGGACCTTCGATCGCCAGGCGGATTATGCCGCGGCCTGCGCCGGTGCCGGCCAGGGTGAACGGCCGAATCACGCTGGCACCTGGTGCAAGCGTCGCTGTTATGCGGGGTTCGCCCACGATCGCCAGCGGTCCCTCGACCGCGACGGTCACGACCGCATCGCCGGCAGACAGGTCAAGGTTCTGGATTTGCACGGCAACCCGCGCTTCGTCTCCGGGCGCCAGGAACCGCGGCAATAGCGGCTCCACCACTAGCGGGTCGCGGACGGTCACGGGCGTGGCACCGGCCCCGATTGCGTCACCCAGCCAGGCCACCGCCATCAGCCGGACCTGGCCGTTGAAGTCGGGCAAATCGACGGGGATGGATGCGATGCCGTCGGCCCCCGCCTGCACGGGGGGCGTGAACAGGGCCACGGTCTTTTGCGGGATTTCCGGCAATGCGCCGTTACCGTCATCGCCGCCCTGGCGCAGGGCCGTCGGCTCGCCGTCAGCCGGCATGATCAGCCGGCCCCAATCGTCGCGGATGTCCAGGCCTAGCATGCGCCGGCCCAGGAAGTGCGCGGCCGGATCGGGCGTTTTGAAGTTGGTCAGCCGAAGCACGCCCTCATCGACCGCGGCCAGCGTCACCCAGGCGCCGGGTTTGACCGACACGGGTACGACCAGCGTGGTGCGGGGCGCCGCCCGCTCGGGCACGTTGATTCTCACGCCCAGCGTCCGCGACGCCGGGTCGACGCCCAGCCAGGCCATGCCGATCGCCCGCGCGGGCCGAACGCCATCGCCAGCGCGATAGACGTGAACGGTTGCGTAGGCACCCGGACCCCAATTGGCACCTACGGGGATGTCGATATCTGTCCCGCCCTCCGCCACGTCGATATTACGCAGGCTGTGGACCTGCCCGCCCAGAACCAGCACCGTCGCGTGCCCGGCGAATGGCGCCTGCACATGGACGCGCGCCGTGTCACCGGGGCGGTACGTCTTGCGGTCTGCCGACACGTCCACCTTGTCGGGCGTATCCGGATTGTCGGACGCGACCCAACCCGACCGGAACCGGACGGACGTTGCGGCCAGGCCACCCTGCTCCACAACTTCCAGCCGGTAGCGCCCGAAATCCAGACGCCGGCTGAACGATGCGGGCTGGCCTGCGATCAGCGCCAGATCGGCCTCCACCACCGGCTCGTCCCGCCAGACGGTCTGGTAGCGGGCGAGCGAGCCCTTGATCACCAACCGCCAATCCGGCCGTTCGCGAACCAGCCGCAGATGGGTGGCCAGGGCCGTGGGTGCGCCGTCCGCGTTTACGGCTGCGATCTGGAACGTCGCGTCGGTGCCCGCGTCGATCCCGCCGTCAAAGCCTGGTTTGATGCCGATTAGCGCGCTGGTGGGCTTTACCTTCAGCGTGGCGTGGCCGTGGCTGCTGCGCCCGGACGGGTCGTCGATCGCTACATCCAGCTCGGCCTTGATCGGGCGGGTGCTGTCGGGCGCGGATTTCAAACGGATCGGGACGGCGGTCTTACCCTCCGCATCGGTCGGCAGCAGGTCGATTTCCTGCTGATCGGGGGCAAACGCCTCGTCTACCAGCCCAATCGTGTAGCCGGTCAGCGCCGCGGGCGGATCTGGGTCCGTCAGAAGCTGGAGCGTAGCCTTTCCACTGAGGTTTGCGGCCGGCGCGCCATACAGAAAGCGGGCAGCGACCGGGACGGACGCGTCGGTTTTCGGCACCAGTGGCCCAGCGGCCGTCACGTCCACCGCCATCCGGTCCGGCACGAACGCATCGACGCGGAAGCTGGCATGACCGATTGCCGGCAGCTTCGGATCGGCCAGGATATCGATCGTCCATAGGCCAGACGGGGCAGACCCGGCCAGCGTCACCGGCACATGGACGGACGCATCGCCCAGCCGCTCCGGCACGGTGTCCAGCAGGGTCTGCCCGTTCGGACGGTGGATCACGACATGGGCCGGTACCGGCGCCGGCGCCCCCGCGGCGTCGCGCAGCAGCGCCATCACGTGCACCGTCTCACCAGGGCGATAGATGCCGCGATCGGTCCAGGCAAACGCATCCAGCGGCCCAGGCGCGGGCAAACCCTCAACACCCCGGTCCGACAGGTCGAACGCGGTGGCCGTCAGGTCGAGCGCGACAAGCTCCGTCCCCGAGATGCCATGGATGTTCTGTGGTGCCAGCGGTCCGGTGCCGCGCAGCAGGGCCGCGCCGAATTTGGCCACGCCATCCGCGTCCGTGGTCGCCTGCGCCAGCAGATCGTTGTTGCGGGCCAGTAGCGATAGCTGGACGCCGGCGCGGGGCATGGCGTCGGCGAAGCTGCGGACTTGCACCGTCAGACCGTCCGTGCCGCGCCAGACGGTGGGCGCCAAATCGGTCCGCATCACAACCTGCTGCGCCGATAGGCCATCATCGGGCGTGCCGTCGCCGGGCGTGACCTGCACCAAATACGCGCCGGGTTCGCCGAACACGTCCGGCAGCGGCAGGCGGGTACGGGACGTTACGTTGGGCTGCCAGTGCGGGATGTCTGCCTGACCCTCCCACACCGTCGATGCGCTGTTGGATGCGCCTTCAAACGCATAGCTCTCCAGATCGCCGCCCAACTGATTATTGCGCGTGAACGGCACCATTGTGCGTTCGGTCAGGCGCATGACCTTCAGCTTGACCGATGACAGGTTCACGGTGCCGAGGGACAGCGCCATCGCCTGACCGCGCGGCAGCAGGAACATGTGGCTATCGAGGATCAGGCGCGGCGCACGGTTGGCCATGGCGATGGCGGTCGTCGTCTCCCGCCGTAGGATCGCCCCATCCTCACCAGGCAGACCCTGGCGCAGGATGGCGGTGGTGGTGGTGCCGAGCGGCAGGCCGGCGATACAAATCTGGTCATCGACGCGGGTTATGGCGGCACCTGGCACGGCGGGCGTCAGGCGGATCCAGTCGCCGGGCACAAAATCGCTGCGGCGGGCGGGGCTGGTAGTGAAGATCAGGCAGGCCTGGGGCGGATCGGCGTCCGGCGTCGTCTCGACCTTACGCAGCAACATTCCGGCGCGGGCCCGTGCGGCAACCAGCGCGCTGACCGCGGCTGGGTTGGCCGGATCACGCTCCTGCACCGCTTCCAGCGCAGCAATGGCCGGTTCGGCGCGGTCGGCAGCGGTGAGGGCCTCGGCCAATAGCAGCAGGGCCGGTATCTCGGGCGCACCCGTCTCGCTCATACCGAACGCTGTCCAGGCGGCTTGGGCGGCGCGGGTCGGGTTGGCCGGTTTCGCGCGCAGGTGCGCCCGGCCCAGCGATAGCCAGAGGGTCGGGGTCGCGTTGCCAAGCGCCAAACGCGACTCGAACACGGTGATGAGCGTGGCTGGATTGTTTGTCCGCTGCGCATCTACGACGGCCTGATCCGCCTTTTGCCGCGCGGCCGGCGTAGACCCGGCAGGTGCCCGGGCAGTCAGGCTGGTGGCGTAGGCACTGGCATCTGCACTTAAACCGGGGATTTCGAGGGCGGCGCGGGCTGGCGCGGCAAGAAGGAGACCGAGCATGAGCAGTGCCGCAAGCAGACGCATAAAGGCTTCCCAATCACGTTAGCAGGATCAAACCACGTCGGGGCCGGCAAGTCAGGTCAATTCGTGTTGCAATCGATCGTCGCCGACCTGCCGAGGACCTTTTGCCGGCGACAGGCAACGCGCGCCAGCGACGCCCGCCAAATAACACGCCCCTATTGGCGGCAGTACCAGTCGAACGACCTGTTGCACGGTCCGCGGACTATCAATCAGTACGTCGCCCGCCCGCCGCTGATATCGAACACCGCCCCGGTGGAAAAACTGCACTCCACCGTGCATAGCCACGCCACCAGTGCTGCGATCTCGCCCACTTCGACAAATCGGCCCATCGGGATCTTACCCAGCATGTAGGCGATCTGCCCGGCACTCATTTGCGCGAACAGTTCGGTTTGGGCGGCCGCCGGGGTCACGCAGTTTACCAGCACGCCCTTATCCGCCAGCTCCTTACCCAGCGACTTCGTAAGCGCGATCAGGCCGGCCTTACTGGCGCTGTAATGGGCGGCGTTGGGGTTGCCCTCCTTGCCAGCCACACTTGCGATATTAACAATGCGGCCATACCCGGCGTCGATCATGCCGGGCAGCAGGGCGGCGCAGACCAGGTATGGGCCGGTCAGGTTCACGTCGAGCACGCGCCGCCACACGGCCGGGTCCAGCTGCCACGTGGGGGCGTTACCGCCGGTAATGCCGGCGTTATTCACCAGCACGTCTACCACGCCCAGCGCCGCCATGGTTGAGGCCGCGGCCGCCTGAACCGACGCCGCATCCGTCTGGTCCATTGTCGCCGTATGTACCCCGGCCAGCCCGGCCAGCGCCGCCGCATCCGCATCCCACACCGAAACGCGCGCACCCGAC
>JAYVTX010000223.1:0-2569 GCA_043788425.1 Rhodospirillales bacterium | reverse complement strand
ACCACCAAGAACCGGGCTGTCGGATGCCGCTCGCACGCAATTTCCAGGCCGTCCAGGATGGCTTGCGGGGCGTGGTCACCACCCATCGCGTCGATCGCTAGGTCAAAGGCAATCGGTTCGGTCACGGAATGCGGGGCCCCTCGGCTGAACGACCCGACCGGAAGATCAGACCCGAACTGCGCCCTTTAGCGCCTTGCCAGCCGCCACAACCTCACGGCCGTCATAATGGCCGCAATGACTGCACAGGTGGTGTGGACGCTTCAGCTCACCACAATTGCTGCATTCGGCATGCGCCTCGGTCCGCAGCGCATCGTGGCTGCGGCGCATCCCGCGGCGAGATGGCGAGGTTTTCTTTTTTGGAACGGCCATGGGACAACGCCCCTCCGGGCTATAGACATAAAGGGCGCGGTGCGCCGGGGTCGATGTGGATTTTGGGAGGTAGCAGAACCGCCCAGACCCTGCAATGGCCTGTAGCTAATGCGTTTCCGCGGCCATAACGGCACCCGGCTTACGCGGGTATGGGTCCAGCGCCAATGCCAATTGTTCGACCAGCGCCTCACCCAAATCGATCGCGCTGCCGTCATAGGGGATTTGATCGATCGAGTCGGGGTCCGGATCCGGGTCTTCCCGCTCGCTCGGGACGAATTGGACGGCGAACTGCTCCTCTATGGGTTGGGTGAACACGTCCAGGGTAACGACACAATCCTGGTCGACCCGGGCGCGCAAAACGCCGTCTACATGGACTGTGCCGCCCGTAATGCGCCGCAGCTGGAATACCCCCGATAGTGCGTGTACCGCCGGCAAACGCAGGCGCGCGGCGATACCCGGCAGTTCGTCCGGGCGGGCGGTGATGTCAAAACTCAAGCCATGGGCGCCGATGCGGTCGAGCTTCAGCGGGCGCGACAGCTCGGTCACGCAGGGATCGCGGCCGGTAGAAAATCGACGCGGCCAGCCGTGAAATCCGTGACGGGCTGCCCCTGCAAATGCCGTTCTTGCGCGATTGCGATCGCGGCCAGCGTGTGGGCCGGCGTCGGATCCGCATCCCCACGCCACACGTTACGGGCTATGGCAGCAGCCAATGCAGGCTCATCACCCGCCAGCAGCGGTGCGGCGTAATTGGCGCTGCGGCCGTGGAACGCCTCCCACATTGCCTTCATCGTCTTACCAACCCGCATGTCGCTGACGCCCAATTCGCGCAAATTGAAATCCATGTCGTGGAACATGGCGTCGAATACCGCCTGGCCGAGCGCCTTGCCGGTGTTGCCTTCGTTCCGTAGGCGGTGAATGACTAGGAACACATACAGGCCGACCATGTCGAAGCGGCCGTCCAACGTGTCCGGTACCTGCAGGCGCTGATAGAATACCGGATCACGGGCGGCCGTTACGGCATGGGTGTATAGGCCGTAGCCCGCCCGTTCATATTTCTTGCCGCCCAATAATCCGAACAATGCCATCATCAACCCCGCGGTACCGTGTGCAGCCGTTTGCACGCCACTGTTTGACAGTGCCGGGCCGGCGTGACACCCACCGGCAGATGTGGCGATCGGTGCCGTGCGGTCAATGCGCGGTGGCGGCCCCGGGGAATGTTGGCCATGAAACTCCGTGCGGTTTGTCTTGTGTTATTGCTTGGTGCCTGCAGCGTCATCGAAGCGCCTCAGCAGTTGCGGGGAAACAAGATCGACGCCGAATTGTTGAAGGATCTAGTGCCGGGCACCTCCACCCGGGCCGATGCGACGGCGCTGCTCGGCTCGCCATCGGCCAAGGCGACGTTTGACGATAATACTTGGATTTACATCAGCGAGACGACGCAGACCCGGGTCGGCCGGACACCGGGTGTGACGTCGCAGGACATTACCGTTCTGACTTTCGATCCTGCTGGTACCCTGCGCGGGGTGAAGCGGTTAGATCAGGACGCTGGGCACCCGGTTGACATGGTCAGCCGAACAACGCCGTCCCCGGGTAGTGAAGCGTCGTTCATGCAGCAATTGCTGGGTAACGTCGGCAAGTTCAATGCGGGTGCGCCAGGAGGTAAGACGGGTGCCGGGCCGGGCAGCAGCGGCGGGCAGACCGGGATTTAGGCAGTCCAGACTATTCCGGGCCCGGCCGCGGGTGCGCCGTAGTGGTGCGCAGAAGCTCATGGAAGTATATACCTGGCGAATATAGCGTGTTAGCGCTTTGCCATTGCGCAGTCGTTCCGCGGTGGCAGCCGTACCAACGCGGCGCAGCAGTTGTTTGCTCATTTGCTGCGCAGCGTTGGTACGGCGGGTAAACCGATGCATCACAGGTTTATGCTGTCTGCATACAAAGGCAGGTCGGGCGTAACTGGTCCCAGCCCCGGTTCGGCACTGCGCCACGACCGGATGCGCGCTCCGTAGTATGCCGGCTGGCTTCAGGTACGTTTTCGCCTGGCTGAGCGCGGGCAATCAGCCGGGAAACCATTTGCCATCAGCATGCCCTTTGGACGGAGTTTTCCGGGGTGCGGTATGTAAAAACGAGGCGCTTCGTTCATGCACAGACGCCGGGCAATCGTGTGCTCCCATTAGCCCGGCCCCGTCGCGGCTGATCAACT
>JAYVTX010000222.1:0-3199 GCA_043788425.1 Rhodospirillales bacterium | reverse complement strand
GCCGGCCCCGGCTCGACGGCCTGTCTTGCACCGGGTTTCCCAGCGGTGTGCAAGGTACGCCGGTCGAGATCGCCGAAACGCAGTCGCCCGTCCTGTTCTGGTCCAAGGAATTCCGCCCCAACAGCGGCGGTGCCGGGCGAACCCGCGGCGGCCTGGGTCAGATCATTACGCTGGAGAGCGCGGAGGGCATGCCGTTTACCGCAATCGCCGCGTTCGACCGGGTACGCTTCGGCGCTCGCGGCCAGGAGGGCGGGGCTGACGGCGCGCTGGGCCATGTCGCCCTGGCATCGGGCGCGGTACTGCGATCGAAGGGCGCGCTGCAGATTGCGCCGGGCGAGCGCTTGGTCCTGATGACGCCGGGCGGCGCTGGCCTCGGTCCGGCGACCGACCGTGACGCTTCCCGCATCGCGAACGATGTGGCGGACGGGCTGGTGGACGGCCAGGATCCCTAGTCGGGGAGGAAGTGCGAGACGTCGTCGGTGATGCGGCCGGGCGGTGGAACCTGGCCGATACGCTAAGCGGTGTTTCGATCGGTCGCTTATCGGACGATGCCCCTGGTACGCTCAGGCGGATTCTTCCGGTTGAGGCAAAGCCTGGGAAGGGCATCCGACCGGTCTCGCTGATTGACAGGTCATCGGACAATCGACCAGCGTGACCGGGGATGAATACGTCGACGAGGATCGATTGCGGCACCGTGGGGCGCAAGGTCGCCCAACGTCTGCGTGAGGCTTTAGCCGATGGTAGGCTGCCGGCCGGCGATCGGCTGACGGTCGTGGGTGCGCTGCCCGGCTGGTTGCACCAACGGAGTGCCCCACGTCGCACAGCCACCATGACCCGGCCGGAGCGGCTGCCGCAATCCCTGGCTGACGCGCTCACCCGGCTCGATGCGCGCGCGTCACAGCGCCTCGCGATCGCCCACCTCCGCGCGGCCGAGGCCGCCGCTCTTTCAACGCTGCAAAGGGAAATCTCATGACAGCCAAGGGTACCGACACCACCGACTTGTTCGAAAAGGGCCTGGCGATCCGGCGTGAGGTGTTGGGTGCTGCCTATGTCGACGGCTCCCTCGCCCGCGCCGACGACTTCATGAGTGCATTTCAGAACATAACGACGGAGATGTGCTGGGGTTATGCCTGGGGGCGGCCCGGCATCGACCGGCGCACCCGTTCAATCGTCAACCTCGCGATGCTGACCGCGCTCGGCAAACCGGCGGAGCTGCGGCTGCATGTGAAGGGCGCGTTAACCAACGGTCTGACGGTGGATGAGATAAAGGAGATCCTGCTGCAGGCGACCGTTTATTGCGGCATTCCCGCCGGGTTAGAGGCGTTCAAAGCCGCCCATGAGGTGCTGATTTCCGAGGGTGCGATCGCCCACCCCGGCGTCGCCACGCCGTGAGCGCGGCCCCTCGCACCCGGATTGCGTTCGTTGGGCTGGGCGCGATGGGCTGGCCCATGGCGGCGCGGCTTGTCGCTGCCGGACATGACGTCGTGGGCGTCGATGCGGTGCCGGGCCGCGCGGCGCAGTTCGCGGCCACGGTCGGCGGCACTGCGGCTTTGGAACCGTCCGAAGCGGCCCAGGGCGCTGCCATGGTTGTAACGATCTTGCCCACCAGCCGGCAGGTCGAGCAGGTGATCGACGCCATGCGGCCAGCCCTTAAATCCGGCACGCTGGTGATCGAGATGACGTCCGGACAACCCGCAATAACACGCCGTCTGGCCACGGATTTGGCCAGCGCCAGTGTGCTGCTGGTCGATGCACCCGTATCGGGCGGCGTGCCCCGCGCCCGGGACGGTACGCTCGCGATCATGGCGGGCGGCAGCGCGGCGGCGCTGGATCGGGCGGAGCCGGTGTTGCGGGCCATGGGCACGACCATTCACCGGGTCGGCGATGTGGGCGCGGGCCAGGCGATGAAGGCGCTGAACAACCTCGTCTCGGCGGGCGGGTTCCTGATTGGGATCGAGGCTTTGCTGATCGGCCAGCGCGCCGGCCTCGACCCAACTGCCATGGTGGATGTGCTGAACGCGTCCAGCGGCATGACCAACAGCTCGAAAAGCAAGTTCAAGCAGTTCGTGCTATCTCGCCGGTTCGACGCAGGATTTGGGCTCGATCTGATGGTCAAGGACTTGACCATCGCGACAGAGATCGGGCGTGACACGGCCACACCGGCGCCATTTGCAGCACTATGCCGGGAGATGTGGGCCGCCGCCGCCGGGATGCTGGGGCCGGGCCACGACCACACCGCGCTGGCCCAGTTTAGCGAACGTTTGGTTGGTGAGAGCCTGGCCGGGCAGGGACCGGAACACCCGGGAGAGGCCGCATGAGCGACTTCGAGGTCTATGCCATAAAATATGCCCTCCATGCCCGGCTGGCGCGGGAGAACTTCATCGGCGCAGACCCGCATGATGCGACACAGATGCCGCTCGACTACTTCGTGTGGCTCATCCGTGGACCCGGCGGCACGTTCGTGTTCGATACCGGTTTTGACGCGACCCGGGCGCAGCAACGCGGCCGCACGCTGATCCGCTCACCCGGTGAGGGGTTGCGGGCATTGGGCGTCGACCCGGCCACAGTCACCGACGTCGTGCTGTCCCACATGCACTACGACCATGCCGGCAATGACGGCCTATTCCCGGCCGCGACCTTCCATGTCCAGGATCGGGAGATGGCGTTCTGCACCGGCCGCTGCATGTGCCATCCGCATTTGCGCATGCCGTTCGCCGTCGATGACGTGACCGCCATGGTCCACCGCACCTATGCCGGCCGCACCCGTTTCCATGATGGCACGGCGGAGCTGGCGGATGGGCTGACGCTACATCTGGTCGGCGGGCACTCATTAGGTCTGCAGGTCATGCGGGTGCGGACCCGGCGGGGCTGGGTGGTGCTGGCCAGCGACGCCACGCATTTCTACGCCAACATGGAGAGCGGGCGGCCGTTCCCGATCGTGGCGGACATGCCAGCGGTGCTGGACGGATACGACACGCTACGGCGGCTCGCCTCCTCGCCGGCCCACATCATACCGGGGCATGACCCGCTCGTGATGCAGCGCTACCCGGAAGCGGCGCCGGGTCTGGCGGATGTGGCGGTATCCCTGACTGCCGACCCAATCTAGCGCAGCCTCGCTCAAGCCGGCGCGAAGAGGGCCGGATTGAGCCGAGCCAAGCTGCTTCAGTTTGCGGCAGCCCGGTAACGGTCCTCGTTGGCC
>JAYVTX010000221.1:0-3277 GCA_043788425.1 Rhodospirillales bacterium | reverse complement strand
GTGGCATACATCGTACCGAGATTCGTTTGGGCACCCGACTCTTCACGCTCTGCCGCACGCTGCCACAGGCGTACGGCCTCCCGGTCGTCGCGGGCCAGGCCGCTGCGCCCAAAATCGTATAATGCCGCCAGGTTAGCTTGTGCGGCCGGGTACTCCTGGTCGGCGGCCAGGCGATAAAGCCGTGCGGCCTCCCGCGGGTTGCGCGGCGATGCACCCTCACCCGCCTCGAACATCGCGCCTAGGTTGTTTTTCGCGACCGGGTTGCCCGCTTCGGCAGCGATCCGATACAGCCGCGCTGCCTCCCGCGGATAGGGTCCATGATTGTAGGCCCCGATGTTTCTGGCCGGACCATACCCGGGCGGCCAATCGCCAGTGGCATCACGAAAACGCCGGCATGCCCGGGCCAAGCAATGGCAGTTCAGCCCGGCAGCAGGCCTAGTACCGCCGTCCATCCGAAAATCACGCCGGCCGGATTTTGCCGATTGCAGGCGAACGGCACCTCCGCCCCGGTTAAGCGCGAGACGAAGCCGATTTGCCTGAACGTCGCGAGCGTACCGTCCTGTTGTAGGCACCGCGCCCTAGCTGCGCGACGCAGTCTGCCAAACGGAACCGCCCGTTGATCCCCATGTGCCCATGGCGACCAGTAAAATGGTAAAGCCGCGGGACCAAGACGCGCGATCACTAATCTCCGACGCCTCGGCTGGGAACGGGTACAAGACGGTTGTCGTTAAACGGCTTATTTCTCGACGGCAGTCATCCAAGGAGGCGACGTGTCCATTGTGAATTGCCCGGGGCCGGTCGAGACATCTCAGGCGTAGTTTCGCGGCGACGACGCTGTTTTTGTCGTCCATAGGATTGTCGAGGACCGGCCACCCATGACCGATCACACTTTGGCCGACAGCATCGCGGTTTGGAAGCGCGACCGGATGGCCCAGCGCGCGGGCGCCTGCGCCATCGTTGCGGCGTTGGCGGCGCTGGTAGCCTGGTTGACTTTACTGGTAGCGCCCGGCGGCGATATCTGCGGTAAACCCCTGTTCTGGTTGCTCGCCGTGCCGCCCTCCATCTGGATGGGTGCTTTGCAGGAGCCGAAGCCGCGGGCGCTGCGCCTGCTGCGGCCCGTGCTGGTTGCTGCACCATGCCTGGTGCTGATCGCACAACTCGATCCGTGTAAGCCATTTGGCACCGCGACCAACGCGACACGACCCTGGATGATCGGACTGCTGGCGGTCAGCAGCCTGTGCGCCGGGCTGGGCGCGATGGCGCTGGTCCGGTCCACCCTGCCCGGCGGGCGGGCGCGACCGCAGGATTTGCCGCCCGCACCGCAGTCGCAACCACCGTTGGTCCGGGCGACGCTTGGCCTTGCCTCGGTCAGCCTCTCCGGCACGCTGGTAAACGGCCTCCTGTTTGCCATGGCTGCCATTAGCGCCGGAAATTCGACCGATCTTGGTCTGTCGCAACTCTGGCCGCTCCTGATACCCGGCGTCACCATCGCCGGCACGACCGCGCTGATGTTCCGCGGCGCGTTTTAAGCGCGGCACGGCCTGCCCGCCGCCTGGCGCACCCTACAGTGGAGCATCAACGCGGGCTGTGTCGGCTCCTGCCTGCCCGTCATGCTGCTGTGGCTCTGGCCGATTCCAATCGAGGCGAAAATCGGGTTTGGTGTCATCTTGGGCTTGATGGCCGCCGCCGCTTGGACGGGGCGGGTCGCCCAGCGGTGGCTACGTGCTGCAATGCCCCATGCTGATTAAGCGTCATCTATTTCCAGGAGGATTCCATGCGGTCTAACGCAGCCAGCTATCTGACGGGACTACTCGTGGCCGTGCTGCTTCTAACCGGGTCCGATCTGGCCGCCGCCGAAGCGTTACCCGCGGCATTAATCCGGCAGTTGCCGCCGGGTTTCGCGGTCTTGCGCAGCGCGACCGCATCGTTTCAACACCATATCTTTACGATCGTCGCCCTCGGCAAACCCGGCGAGAATACGCATCCGCCACCAGAAAACGCCGCCGCGCGACCATTGCTGGTGTTCGAGCGCCAGGCGGGACGCAACTATACGCTGGCCGGGCGCAACGACCGCGTGATCATGCGTGCTAATTAGGGTAGCCAATGCGACCTGCCCTTGGAAAGCCGCAAGATGATCGCAGTCCGCGGCCTCCAATTTACCATCGAAAACGCTATGGCCTGCGGCCAGCACTGGTCGGATTCTTATCACATTTCCCTACGATTCCGCCGCCCACCGCTACGTGTTCGACAATAAACGGCTGGAGTCGTGATCGCTGAATAGCAGCAACGATCCGAATGCTCAGGCGGTGGTCCGCGGCGGTCCACCGAAGGTCACCCGGGGCGACTGGGGCCAGACCGTTGCCGTTTGAACGCTGGCGGCCAACATCCTAGTCACCCACATCCCGATACCCCCACGCCGTGACGCGCAATGGTGAGTGTCACGCCCGGCCCAACAACGCCGGCGGATCAGATCGAGATTTTTGATGACCTCCGTCGGTCGTGGAAATTGGCACTGCCGGCCATTGTCGTCTTCGTCACAGGCGCCGGCACGGTCCCTATACTCCTGTGTTGCGGCGAGTATTACTGGGCCGCCTGGTTTCTCGCGCTGACGTTTTAAACGCTCGGTGGCGGGCTGCTTCTGCAGCTATGGCCGCGTTACCGGCGCCGGAACACGCCCTTTCTCGTCATCACCCCCGCCGGCTTTCGCTGCCCCGGCCTGGCCGTCCAGCTGGTGCCCTGGGCAGGGATCGACCATGCGACCGTGTCCGACGACCCGGTCGTGATTTCGGACTTCTTCTTCAACCCCGGCGCGGCAATGCCCGAACGGGATGGCAGCCGGGCGAGCGTCACGGTCATCGGCAGCCGGCGCCAGGTATCCATCCGCGGCCCGGCACCCCGCGGCTCGGCACCCCGCGGCCCGGCACCCTGCGGCCTGACACTGGAGGCTTATGCCACCATCATCAGCGACGCGATTATCGCGGCCCAGCCCGCTGCGGCCGCGTAACGCGGCCCCGCCACGTCGCAACCGTCATGGCCGTGCTAAGTGCGGCGACCGGGCTTGCCTGGTATTTATGGCCCCCGGCGGTGCATGATCGACCGGCGATGGGTTGATGCATCGGCCCTCTGCAAGCGTGGTGGCAGGCGGCGTTGGGCTTGGTCGCCGGCCCATGGTGCAGGAGTGGCCCGGGGCGGCTGCAAGATCGTGATGCATGAAAACCCGCGCCTAAAGGGGCCGATTGGCGGGCGGTACATTTTTGCGTTTCGATCGCCGCCGTAT
>JAYVTX010000220.1:0-4229 GCA_043788425.1 Rhodospirillales bacterium | reverse complement strand
AATACCGCCGGCGTCGTTGTCACAGAGGAAGCGTTGGCCGGCCCTGATTTGCCGGCATTGCTCACGCAGGTCGCGCTGCAGCCAGCCTGGTCCGACCTGACTTTCATTGTCGTTACGACCAAACAAACTGGGCCGCCATCGGCGGCGCAACTTGCGATGCTGGAGGCGCTGGGCAACGCTGTCGTGCTTGAACGGCCGCTGAACGTCGACACCCTGGCCCAAGCCGTCCGCGCCGTCGTCCGTGCGCGGATACGGCAACTGGGGGTGCGCGACCTGAATGCCACGCTCGAGCAGCGGGTGGCGGACCGGACCGCCGCATTACGCCGGAGCGAGGCGGACCTGCGCGCGGTGTTCAACGGCTTTCCCGACGGCTTGTTCCTGCTCAACATCACCCCAGACGGGCCGGTGTTTGAAGCGTTCAACAGCTTCGCCGAGCAAGTGAGCGGCCAACGGAGCGAAAATGTGCAGGGCCAGACAATCGAGGCCGTGCTGCCGACGCCCCGGGCTCAGCGGCTGGAGCATTACGTCGGTGAGTGTTTACGAACCCGGCAGACGGTCCGCTACTCGCATCAAATAGCCGACCCGACGCCGGGCGTCGAACGGGACCTCATCCTCGACATGGTACTGACGCCGATCCCGGACGATTCTGAAATTATCACGCGGGTGCTGGGCGTGGTGCGGGACGTGACCAGCCGTACGATGTTGGAGGTTAAGCTGCGGCAAGCTCAGAAGATGGAAGCCGTGGGGCAACTGACCGGCGGTGTCGCGCATGATTTCAACAACCTGCTGCAGGTGGTCATGAGCGGCCTGGCGTTACTCGAACGCGCCACCGACACCAGCCGCCGTGTGCAGCTGATGGACAGCATCCGCCGCGCTGCCATGCGCGGGGGGGAATTGACGAAGCGTCTGCTGACCGTCGCCCGCCGGCAACAGCTGACGCCGGCCACGATCAACCTAGAAAGCTGGCTGCAGGACGGCATCGGCGAGTTAATGACCCGTGCGCTGCCAAGCGACATCGATATCGCGATGGAGATCGAACCGGGCCTGCCCCCCATCATGGTCGACCCGGCCGAAATGGAACTTGCCCTAATCAACCTGGCCGTGAATGCCCGGGACGCCATGCCGTCGGGCGGCACACTGACCGTTCGTGCTGTCTTCGCCCGGCTAAATGCGGCCACCGACCCGGACGGTCTGGAGGGCGAGTTCGTACAACTTTCCATCGGCGATAATGGCACCGGCATGAGCGCCGAAACCCAGGCCCGCGTGTTCGAGCCGTTTTTCACCACCAAGGGTATCGGCCAGGGTACCGGCCTCGGCCTCGCCCAAGTCTACGGTTTTGCCCGGCAGAGTGGCGGCATGGCTCGCCTATATAGCGTCGAGGGGCAGGGCACGACCGTAATGCTGGTCCTACCTATCTCGGCCGAGGCGGCGGCGAACACGGCCGACCGGCCTGCCGCGGTGTCCGGTATCAATCATGGGTACGCGGTTCTCGTATGTGAGGATGATGAGGACGTAGCCGCGCTGGTTGTCGAAATGCTGCGCCAGCTCGGTCATACGCCGACCCGGGTGGCGGGGGCGTCGGCGGCATTGGTGGCGTTGGCCCAGGACCGTCGGGTCGACCTGTTGTTCACCGACGTTCTGATGCCGGGCGGAATGGACGGGCTGGCCCTGGCGAGGGAGGCCCGACGGCAGCGGCCCGGCCTGCCTGTGCTGCTAACGACTGGCTACACTGGCGGCGGCCCCTCCGCGGTGCCGCTCGGCGTCCCGTTGCTGCGTAAGCCGTATTGCCTGCAGGAGCTGCAGCAGGCGATCACACGGGCGATGGCGAATGGCTAATCAGCTATCGTAGGAGACGAGCGCCTCGAACGGTACGTCGATCCGCTTATGGCCATTGAGGAACGTGAGCTCGATCAGCGCGGCGGCGCCCGTCACCTCCGCACCTACCTGACGCAGCAGGGCGATGCTGGCCGCCATCGTGCCGCCTGTCGCGAGTAGGTCGTCCACCAGCACCACCCGCTGACCCGGCCTGATCGCGTCGGCTTGCACCTCGATCCGGTCGGTGCCGTATTCCAGGTCGTAGTCCAGGCCGATGACGGCGCCGGGCAGCTTGCCCCGCTTACGGATCATGACGAAGCCGCAGCCGAGTTTCACCGCCAGTGGCGCGGCCACCAAAAATCCCCGGCTTTCGATCCCCGCCAGAACGTCGGGCTGATGCCGGCGCACCAGGGTCGCCATCCGGTCCATGGCCACCTGCCACGCATCAGCATGACGGAGCAGGGTACTGATATCGTAGAACAGGATGCCGGGCTTGGGGAAATCGGGAACGGCACGGATGTGGTCTTTGAGGTTCATCGGCATCCCATACGCATTGGGCTTGGCGCTCGCAACCTAGCGTAGATCGCGGTATGTCGACGCATGTCTCGCCCCACCATCGCATCCATCACCGGTATCCTGTTTGTCCTGGCGTATATGGTGGGGGCCATCACTCTGCCCGACGTGATCGGGCGCATGCATTGGACTCTGGAGGCGCTTTACTGGCTGATCGCCGGCGTTGTGTGGGTGTTCCCGATCCGCTGGCTCATGCTGTGGTCCGTGGGCAAACGATAACGGGACCTGGTCGGGGCGAGAGGATTCGAACCTCCGACCTCTTGCTCCCGAAGCAAGCGTACTACCAGGCTGTACTACGCCCCGACCGAGCCGCGCGTATAGACCCGGGGGGCCGCCGCCGCAAGCGGTGCTAAGCCGCCGCGTAAACCGCCAGCCGGGCGAGCGTCGCCGCCACGTCCGGCAGCACCTCCTGCAGTGTGGCTACTTCTGGATCCGCGAACCCCCGGTCGATTGCCGACCGCACCGCCGCAAGATAGGGCTGCGCCCAACCTGCCACGTCGCAGATCAGCACCGGCTTATTGTGTAATCCGAGCTGACGCCACGTTGTGATTTCGATCGTCTCGTCATACGTGCCCAGGCCGCCCGGCATGACCACGAACGCGTTGGCTGCATCGAACATCAGCCGTTTGCGGTCGTGCATGGTAGCCGTCACTAGCATGCGCTCCACACCATGATGCGCCACCTCCCGCCGTTGCAGGAATTCGGGAATGATGCCCAGTACATCGCCGCCGCCTGCCAGTACCGCGTCAGCCACCACGCCCATCAGTCCAACCCGGCCGCCGCCATAGACCAGCCGCCACCCAGCCTCGGCAATGCCGCGACCGAGTGCCTCTGTCGCCTCCTGGTATATGGGGTCATTGCCAAAGCGTGACCCGCAGAAGACCGCGACCGAGTGAAACGGTCGGGCCGGCGGGCTGCTGAGGGCGTTCAGGATCGATCTCCCGCGTCAGATGGATCGCGGCTGGTCCCGCCCGATACGGCTTGGTACGTGGCGATAGCCAAGGTCAAAGGCTCGAACGGTTTGGTGATCACGAACGCCGGTTCCAGTGCTTCGCCGCTCAACAATCGTTCGGGGTAGGCGGTCACGAAAATCACCGGCGCATAGTGGCTTGAGAGGATGCGGGCCACCGCCGACGTGCCATCCCCACCAAGGCCCAGGTTGATGTCCGCCAGGATCAGGCCGGGTTTATGCTGCTGCGCCATCTCGACCGCCTGCGCCTCCGTTGTGGCCACGCCCACGACGCGATGGCCGCAGCCGGCGACCAACTGCTCGAGGTCCATGGCGATGATTGGTTCATCCTCGATGATCAACACGTCCGTCGCGACCGCGGCGCGTAGGCTCTCGCGCGCACCGGCCAGCATCGTATCGGCGTCGCCCTCGTTAACGCCAATCACCTGGGCGGCCTGGCTCACTGTCAGGTCTTCGAGCGACGTCAGCAGTAGCAGCTGGCGTTGCGACTGATTGAGCCCGCCCATGATGGACGCGTTGGAGCCAACCGGCTCCTGGGCGAAGGCGCGGGTGGTGGCGGCGTACAGCGACGCCCGGGCGTCAGGCATAAGGGCGTCAGGCATAAGGGCGGCGGCGATCGGGGCGCCGGGCGTTGGAGCGTCATTAGCCGAGGTCGTACTACTCAGGATCATCGTCAGGCTGTCGGCGACCAGTTGATCGCCCCGCGGCTGGCTGCCAGTCAGCGCCCGCGCATACCGTCGTGCATAAGGGAGGGCGCGGATCAGGTCTTCGCGCTTCAGGGTGGTCATGGGCTGTCCTTTTCCAGGCAATTGTAGTTTAGGATACCGCGCGGGATGGGCAAGCGCGCGTGACAGAGATTGACGGTGCTGGG
>JAYVTX010000219.1:0-2745 GCA_043788425.1 Rhodospirillales bacterium | reverse complement strand
GGTGACGCGTTCCACATGAAGGAGTGCCTGCTGCGCGGCGACTTCGACCGGTTCGCGGCCTGCATGCGCAAAAGCTGGGATGCGAAAAAGCGTCTTGCGGTTGCGATCAGCAACGCACGAATCGACCATGTTGTCGAAACGGGCCTGAATGCGGGGGCGCGGGCGGGCAAGGTTTCGGGCGCTGGCGGCGGCGGGTTCATCACGTTTCTGGTGACCCCGGAACGCCGGGTCGAGGTCATTCGCGCCCTGACGCGGGAGGAGGGGCAGGTCATGACGTGCCACTTCACACTGCATGGGACCGAAGGGTGGAAGATTTTTTGATGGAAGCGCCAATGGATTACCTCGACGACTACTTGGCCCATTCCGCGGCCGCGTTCGAGGCGTTCCGGGACCTATCGCACCGCGAGATGATGGCCGGCATGGCCCGTACGATCGAACGATCGTTTCGCGCAGGTGGTAAACTGCTACTATGCGGCAACGGGGGCAGCGCCGGGGACGCGCAGCACATCGCTGGCGAGTTCATATCCCGTCTGATGTACGACCGTGCGCCGCTTCCGGCCATCGCGCTGACGACCGATACCTCGGTGATGACGGCAATCGGCAACGATTACGGGTACGATCAGGTGTTTGAACGCCAGGTCCGTGGTCTTGGCCGGGCGGGCGACGTGCTGATCGCGATCAGCACGTCGGGTACGTCGCCGAACGTGCTGCGCGCGCTGGTGGCTGCACGGGCGCTTGGGATGACGTGCCTGGGGCTCACCGGCTCGCGCACGGCCACCCCGGTATCGATGCATGCGACGTGCGACGCGGTGCTGGCGGTACCATCCACGGCGACGCCGATTATTCAGCAGCTCCATATCACCGCCGCCCACGTGATTTGCGCGCTGGTGGAACGGGCGATGTTCCCCCAGGCCGCCTGACCACCCATGACGATCCGGCAGGCCGCGATACTGGTCGGCGGCCTAGGCAGTCGCCTGGGGGCACTGACGGCTGAAACGCCGAAGCCGTTATTGCGCTGCGGCGATCGTCCGTTCCTGGCATGGGTCCTGCGCGAGCTGTGCCGGTACGGAATCGAGGAGACGTTGTTACTGACCGGCTATCTGGCCGGCACCGTCGAGCACGCGTTACCGGACCTGGCCGCGGATCTGCCCCGGCCGATGCGGCTACTCTGTCTGGCCGAACCCAGCCCGGCCGGCACGGGCGGCGCGCTGTTTCATGCCCGCGCGCATTTGGCCCAGCGTTTTCTGCTGCTGAACGGCGATAGCTGGCTGGACACGCCGCTCGGTCCGTTGCTGGCCGCAGATGATCCGGCGCCGATTATCGGCCGCATGTTGCTGCGGCCGGTACCAGACGCGGCCCGCTATGGCATCGTGGATACAGATGGCGAGCGCGTTGTGGCGTTCCGTGAGAAGGATGGTCGGGCGGGCCCAGCCAGCATCAACGCCGGCATATACCGGTTTGATCGCCGCGTGCTGGACCGCGTGAGCGCCAGCTGTTCGTTGGAACGGGACGTGATGCCTACGCTCGCGACCGATTGTGCGCTGCGGGCCACGGCAGCGGACGGCTATTTCATCGACATTGGCGTGCCCGATGACCTGGCCCGCGCCCAGACGGAGTTGCCCGCCCGGCTGCGACGCCGGGCGCTATTTCTGGATCGCGACGGGGTGATCAACCACGACCACGGCTATGTCGGCACGCAGGACCGGTTCGATTTCGTGGATGGCGCGCTGCAGGCGATAGCGGCCGCGACCCGGGCCGGCTGGCACGTCTTCATCGTGACGAACCAGTCCGGGATCGCCCGCGGTTTCTATGACGAGGCGGCTTTTAACACCCTGATGCGATGGGTGCTGGACCAGGTTCTGGCCGCGGGGGGCACGATCGACGACATGCGGTACTGCCCGCACCATCCGGATGCGACGGTGACCGCGTACCGGGGGCATAGCGACTGGCGCAAACCGGCGCCCGGCATGATCCTCGATTTGCTGACCCAATGGCAGCTCGATCCGGCGCAGTGCGTGTTGGTTGGCGATCAGCCGAGCGACCTGGCGGCGGCATCCGCGGCCGGGGTGCCCGGTGTGCTGTTCCGGGGCGGCGACCTACGCGATACGGTCCTGCCGCTACTGGCTAGTCCTCCTCTTCCTCACCCGCCGACGTGAGTAGGGTTGGGGCCAGCGACTTACTGGTCCTGGCACCCAGCGCCTTCAGCTTTTGCGCCTGGCCGATCAAATTGCCCGACCCGATGGACAGCTTACCGATCGCGGCGTCATACGACCGCCGCGCCCCGTCCAGGCTCTTGCCGACCGCCAGCACGTCCTCGGTAAAACCCTGGAATTTGTCGTAGAGCAGCCCGGCGCGGGTGGCGATGGCTTCAGCGTTGGTGTTGCGCTGTTCCGACTTCCACACGGTGTGGATGGTTTTGAGCACCATCAGCAGCGTCACCGGCGTGGCGATCCCCACGTGCCGATCGGCGGCGTAGTTGGCCAGGTCCGGATCCGCCTGCATCGCCGCGGCCAGGGCGCTTTCGATCGGCACGAACATGACCACGAAGCCCAGCCGGCTGCCGATCGCGGTTCCGTATTGTTTGGACGACAGCGTATCGATGTGTTTGCGGACGGACTGATAATGTTGGCCCAAATGCGCCGTGCGGGTCGCGTCGTCGGCTGCGTTCACGTAGCCCTCGAACGCCTTTAGCGACACTTTACTGTCGATGACCATGCGTTGGTCCGCCAGCACGTGGACCACGAT
>JAYVTX010000218.1:0-4018 GCA_043788425.1 Rhodospirillales bacterium | reverse complement strand
CAGTATTTTGGTCCAGTCGCTTTGTGTCTCATTGCTGGACGCCAAGCGCTGGGTGCCTTGCAAGATGCAGTACTCGCGATTGGTTATCCATTTGAGATCGCGTACGGGGAAGGAGTGGTCTGGCAACAGGCGCTCTTAATTCCCGGCGCTCGTGCCTACAGTGCGGCGACCGGCTCGCCTTTTATAGTATTTCACTACCCACCTGTCTATCGTCTGCTCGTTCAGGCGGTCGGAATTTTGACCCCAGATTTGCTCGTAGCAGGCCGTATCGTCTCAACTGTCGCGACTGGGGTGTTCGCAACCGTCGCTGGAATTATCGTGTTTGCAGCGACCACCGTTTCCATTGCACGGCCAATGCGCCTGATATGTAGCGTTGCAACCAGTTTGTTAATATTATCTTTACCAAATATCAGATCGATCGGCTTCTTGATGCGGGTGGACATGGTTGCCGATGCGCTCGGCCCGATTGCCTTGCTCGTGGCGTTTACCGGACGGGCGAGCTTCGTACGCACAGCATGCGCGCTAGTGATCGCAATGCTCGCCGTGTTCACTAAGCAGGCGGAAGTCGCGGCCGGGCTTACAATTTTCGGCTTGCTGATCCGGGTTCAATTACGGCAGACAATTGGTGCTGCAATGCTTGTGGGTGGTGTTGGGCTGGGCATCGTTGCTGTCCTGCAGGCGGTGACCAACGGGGGTTTCCTGCACCATATTGTACTCTACAACATCAACCGATCGGACTGGGCTGGCTGGCTTGAGCGCCTAAGTGGAGAATTACACAATCTTCCCGTGATAGGCGCGGTCGGCATGGTCTTGCTGCTCTGCCCACAACGTCCCGGCGGTGGTTTAGGGCCAGATCGCAGCCGTTTGAGCCGCGCGATCTTGGTCTTTTTTGGGCTAAATCTTCTGAGCCTTGCAGCCCTCGGCAAATCCGGCGCGAGTTTTAATTATCTTAATAGCCTTTACGGTTCTGGCTGCATGCTGGTGGGCATCGGCCTTGCGCAATTACTTTCTGGAAAGGGCTCCGGTCCGCCAATAGGGACTGCGATCGCGTGCGTGCTATCCGGTTGGATTTCGGTTAACGCTGCCCGTCAGATGGAAGAGTTTCTTGCCACGCAGGGAGCTGAACAGCAACAAGCGCTTGTTGCGCTCGTTGAGGCCGCGACCAAGCCGGTGGCGTCGGATGACCTCGTCCTTACGCTCCGTGCACGGCGATCAGTGCTGTTCGAGCCTGCAATTGCTACCGAGTTGGCCATTACGGGACGGTGGGATGAACGGCCGCTAATCGAACTTATCAACAAGGGCGGTGTAGCCTTCGCCATTACTGCCGCACAGAGTTTCGACGACGCACGGCGAAGCCCCGGTGTCCTCACGGCTCTGCAGACCGCGTTTCCGCAGACGCGGCAAATCACAATTCGACACTGGCTGCACGAGCCCAAATAGCCCAAGCCGCATCGCCGCCTAAACCGTAAGCGTACCCGCCAGCGCCGCCGCATAGCGCAGGCCCACGGCGTCCCAATTCACAACGTTCCACCAGGCGGTCAGGTAGTCGGCGCGTCGGTTTTGGTATTTTAGGTAATAGGCGTGCTCCCACACGTCATTGCCCAGCAGCACGCGCCCACCCTCCATCAGCGGGGTGTCCTGGTTGGGCCGGGCGGTC
This sequence comes from Rhodospirillales bacterium, assembly GCA_043788425.1. GTDB lineage: Bacteria > Pseudomonadota > Alphaproteobacteria > Acetobacterales > Acetobacteraceae > JANPPS01. Next base: position 2,361 of record JAYVTX010000218.1, on the reverse strand, counting down.
AGCACCAGTGTGCCGGCGCGGTCGACGGTGATGAACACCCAGCCAGAGCCGAACTGGCCTAGACCGGCCTTGTTGAACGCGGTCTTCATGGCCTCGAACCCGCCCAGATCGCGCTCGACCGCAGCCCGCACGGCCCCGGCCGGCCCGCCACCAAGCCCACCCATGATCGACCAGAACATCGTGTGGTTTGCGTGCCCGCCGGCATTGTTTCGGACCAGGTTGCGCTGCGCCTCCGGAATGGCAGACAGGTTGGCGAGTATGTCCTGCAGGGACATCGCCGCCATGGCCGGGTTGGACCCGGCGGCGCTGTTCAGGTTCGCCACATAGGCCGCGTGATGCCGGTCGTGGTGCAGGCGCATGGTTACGGCGTCGATATGCGGCTCGTTCGCCTCCGCCGCATACGGTAAGGGCGGCAACAGGAACGGGCCGGCGACAGGTGCTGGCCCGGCGGGCGGCTGCGTTGGCGCTTGCGCCCAGGCTGGGGCGGTAAGAATGGCGCCCGTGGCACCCAGTATCAGCCGGCGCGTGATGACCATCGTGTGCCCTCAATGGCCGGACCACCATCGGTGCCAGCGGTTAATGCGTCATCCGGCGCTGCGGCGCGCAGCAACGCCTTCGTGTACGCGTCCTGGGGGGCGGCGAATAGCTGGGCTGCGTCCCCCGCCTCCACCACCCGGCCCGCGCGCAGTACCATCACCCGGTGCGCGAGCGCCCGCGCGACGGCCAAATCGTGACTGATGAACAAGTATGCCAGGCCGTGCCGTACCTGAAGCGATCGCAGCAGGTCGACCACCTGCGCCTGCACGGACCGATCGAGCGCGCTGGTCGGTTCGTCCAAAATCAGCAAGCGCGGTGCCAGGATCAGCGCGCGGGCGATGGCAACCCGTTGGCGCTGGCCGCCGCTGAACTCGTGCGGGTAGCGGGCGGCGCTGTCGGGTAACAGGCCTACCTCCGTCAAGGCGGCGGCCACGCGTTGCATGCGGGTGGCCGCGTCGATAGCGGGTTCGTGCACCCGCAACCCCTCGGCCACAATGTCCCCCACGCTCATACGCGGCGACAGGCTGCCATACGGGTCCTGGAACACGATCTGCATCGTACGGCGCAGCGGGCGCAGGGCCGATTGCTTGGCCCTGCTAATGTCCTGCCCCAGCAGCACGATCCGCCCGGTCGATGGCTGCAACCGGAGTAAAGCCAGGCCGATCGTGCTTTTGCCCGACCCGCTTTCACCCACCAGGGCAAGGGTCTCGCCAGCGCGGATCGACAGGTCCACGCCATCGACCGCTGCGACATGACCGACCGTCCGCCGCCACACGCCACGACGGATCGGGAACGTGACGCGCAGGTCGTGGGCACCCATCACCTCCGGCGCGTCCACCGGCACGGGGGCGGGGCGGCCGGACGGCTCGGCGTCGATCAGCATTTTGGTGTAGGTGTGTCGCGGCCGGGTCAGCAGGGTGCGAACCGGCCCGTGTTCCACGACCACACCGCCCTGCATCACGCAAACACGATCCGCCACGCGACGCACGAGGTTCAGATCGTGGCTGATAATCAGCATCGCCAGGCCGCGCGCTGCCTTCTCCGCAGTCAGCAGGTCCAGGATTTGCGCCTGGATCGTCACATCCAGGGCTGTCGTCGGCTCGTCCGCAATCAGCAGGCGTGGGTTGTTGGCCAGCGCCATCGCAATCATGACCCGCTGGCGTTGCCCGCCGCTGAGCTGATGCGGAAATGCGTCCAGCCGCGACCCGGCGTCCGAAAACCCGGCGCGGGCCAGCATCGCCAGCACGGCGTCGCGCGTGGGCGCTGGACCATGCAGGGCACGCGCCTCCGCCACCTGGTGGCCGATGCGGTGCAGGGGGTTCAGGCTCGTCATCGGCTCCTGAAACACCATACCGGCCACGCCGCCGCGAAGCTTCCGCAAACCCGGGCTGGAATCGGTTGTGGCGCCCGGACCGACGTCGATGCCATCGATCGACACCCGGCCCGTGCGCACGGCCCCGGCGGGCAGCAGGTTCAACAACGAAAGCGCGGTTAGCGACTTGCCGGACCCGCTTTCGCCCACGATCGCCAGCGTTTCACCCGCGGCGACTGTAAATGTTACGTCCCGCACCAGCGAACGCCCGCCGATGGCAACACCCATGCCGGTTACGACCAGGACGGTCATACCGTGCGCCGCGGGTCGTAGGCGTCGCGCACGGCCTCACCTATGAAAATCAGCATCGTCAGCAATCCGCCCAGCACGAAAAACGCCGTGATGCCGAGCCAGGGCGCCTGCAAATTATTCTTGCCTTGTGCCACCAGCTCACCCAGCGACGGTGAGCCCGGGGGAAGGCCGAACCCCAGGAAGTCGAGCGTGGCGAGGAT
>JAYVTX010000217.1:0-6033 GCA_043788425.1 Rhodospirillales bacterium | reverse complement strand
GGAGACGGGCCTTATGGTGTAGATTTTCACTGAACAGTGATGGGTCGAAGACCGTCAGCCAATCCGTCAGGCGTGAAGCCTGCACACCGATACACGTTGATAGATGTTGTTAATATTTCTGTTTATTATTAGAGAGTTATGTCGTGTTCTGGCGAAACTTCGGATCCCTTCAGATAGGCTAGAATCACTCCCACTCAATCGTTCCCGGCGGCTTGCTCGTAATGTCGTACGTGACCCGGTTGATGCCCCGCACCTCGTTCACGATCCGCGTCGAAACCCGGCTCAAAAACGCCATGTCGAACGGATAAATCTCCGCCGTCATGCCGTCTACGCTGGTCACAGCACGCAGCGCGCACGCATTGTCATACGTGCGCCCATCGCCCATGACCCCTACGGTCCGCACCGGCAACAGCACCGCGAACGCCTGCCAAATCGCGTCGTACAGCCCGGCGGCGCGTATCTCTTCCAGGAACACCGTGTCGGCTCGGCGTAGGATGTCCAGCCGTTCGCGGGTGATGGCGCCCGGGATGCGGATCGCGAGGCCGGGCCCAGGGAATGGATGGCGGCCCACGATGTGCGCCGGCACTCCTAACTCGCGGCCCAAAACCCGGACCTCATCCTTGAACAGCTCGCGCAACGGTTCGACCAGCTGCATCCGCATGTGGGCTGGCAGGCCGCCCACGTTGTGGTGGGATTTGATCGTGGCACTGGCACCGCCATGGGCACTGATGCTTTCGACCACGTCCGGGTACAGCGTACCCTGAGCGAGGAAATCAGCGCCGCCGATGCGGGCGGCCTCTTCCTCAAACACATCGATGAACACACGGCCGATCGTCTTGCGCTTGATTTCCGGGTCGGTGACACCCTCCAGAGCGCCCAGAAACAGGTCCGACGCGTCACGGTGCACCAGCCGGATATTGAACTGGTCACGGAACGTGCGGACGACCTCCTCACTCTCTCCCGCGCGCATCAGGCCGCTATCGACGAAGATACAGGTCAGCTGGTCGCCCACCGCCTCATGGATCAGCGCCGCCGCGACCGAGCTATCGACCCCGCCCGATAGGCCGCAGATCACGCGCCCCTGCCCCACCTGCGCCCGCACGCGCGCGACCTGCGCCGCCCGGAACCCGGCCATCGACCACGTGCCGGCCAACCCGGCGACGCCATGGGTGAAGTTGCGCAACAGCTGCCGGCCATGGGGCGTGTGCACAACCTCCGGATGAAACTGCACGCCATAAAACCGGCGCGCATCATCGGCGATGGCGGCGTAGGGTGCGTTTTCCGTGGCGGCCACGGTGCGAAAACCGGGTGGCAGGGTGGTGACGCGATCGCCATGGTTCATCCACACCAGCTCCCGCGCGCCCCGTTCCCACGCGCCGTGAAACAGGGCGCAATCCTCGGTCACGTCGATCGTCGCCGCCCCGTATTCCTGATGGTCACTCAGGCTGACGGTCCCGCCCAGTTGCTGCACCATCGCCTGCTGACCGTAGCAGATGCCCAGAACGGGTTTACCCGCCGCAAACACTTGGTCCGGCACGCGGGGCCCCGCGGCATCGTTCACGCTGGCCGGGCCGCCCGACAAAATATAAGCGCCGGCCCCAAAGGCAATGATGCGATCCGGGGCGACGTCGGCGGGCAGTATCTCGCAATAAATGCCGCTTTCGCGCACCCGGCGGGCGATCAGCTGGGTGAACTGGCTACCGAAATCCAGGATCAGGACGCGGTCGGCGGGGATGGTGCTGTTCATGGCGCGGTGTGCCGCATCGTAGCGGGCCGGGCAAGCGCGGCGGCAGAGCGTCCCGCAATCGTTCCCAGCACGACGGCGGATAGCAACCCGTTACCCGACAGGTATCCCGACGCCTGCCGCCCCGAAACGCCACACGCCGCACCGCCCCCGGCAAACAGGTTCGGGAACGCGCCGCCACCCTGCCGCAACACCGCCGCCTGCGCATCGACGGCCAGGCCGCCCTGCGTATGAAATAGCGCGCCCGTGACCCGCACAGCGCAATACGGGGCGCGCAAAACCGAGCTGCCGAGCGCTACCTGCAGCGGCACGCCGATGGCCGTTGCCAGGGCGTCGGCATCCGGCGCGGTCACGATGCAGCCCGCCGCCTCGGCCTGGCGAAAATCCTCGAACTGCCGGGCGATCGCGGCGATGCGGGTATCGAAAATGGTCCAGGCGATGCCGCCCGGCTGGCGCAGCACGTCGGCCGCCTGCTCCGAATAGCCCCGCATCTCATCCGCAAAACGGTGCCCGTCGGTGTTCACCTGAAACCCACCCTCCGCCACCGTCGCCCAGGTAATGAGAATGCCCGCCGGATGCGCGACCGAGCCATGGCCCTGGTGGCCCGACAGATCGCGCAGGTCTGCGGCCAGCGCCTGCCCCCACCGCACCGCATCACCCGTATTGCCGGCGTGGCCGAAATACAGCGCGTCTGCCATTTGCGGCACATGCTGGGCCACCAGGTCGCGTGCGCCGCCATAGCCGCTACAGGCTAAAATAAGGGCGTCGCACCCGACACGCTCCGCCGTCCCATCAGGCCGGGTGTAGCCGACGCCCAGAACCCGGCCCGCATCGGTGCAAAACAGCGTCGTGACCTGCGCGTCGCACAGGATGTCGGCCCCGGATCGCTCCGTTGCCGCCCGCAGCGCATCCATCAATGCAGTGCCAGACCGGGATGGCAGCCCGTGCATGCGGTTTGCGCTGTGTCCCAGGTAAGTAAAGTCGGTAATGACCGAAAACACCAGCCCATGCGCGTCCGCCAACCACTCCAGCACCGGTGCAGACTGCTCCGCCAGTGCCGTGACGATGGCCGGGTCGGGCTCGCCATGGGCCTTGGCCATGATATCAGCGGCAAAGCGGGCCGGGTCGTCGGCCACCCCTGCGGCGCGCTGCCAGCGTGTACCCGCCGCGGGGATCAGCCCGGCCGATAACGCCGTGGAGCCGCGGGGCAGCGCGTCCCGTTCCAGAACCAGCACGTCGCCACCCGCCGCCAGCGCCGCGACCAGCCCGGCTGCCCCGCCGCCCACCACGACCACGGGCACATGCATGTCAAACGCCATCGCTGCCGTCCGCACGATCACAGCGCCGACGCCACGTCCGTGATGGCGCAAACAGGCCGCAGCGCGTCGATCGCAGTTTGATGCACCGTGGGTGAGAACGCGGCGCACCCATCCGCCAGTACTGTCACGTCAAAATCCCGCACATGCGCGTCCCGCACGGTCGATGCGACACCGCCATTGGTTACGATCCCCGCCACCAGCAGCCGGGTGATGCCCGCGCGCCGCAGCACCCACTCCAGCCGGGTCATGTAGAACGCGGAGTACGCGATCTTCTCGACAGACAAATCCGCTGGCCCGAGTGCGTCCACCAACTGATGCCCCCACGCGCCGGGGCAGAAATCGCCACGGGTAAGAAACGGCCGTAACTGCGCGAGGTGGGGTGAGATCATGGGCGCGCCATCCCGGCCCGGCACCAGCGTGAACTGCGTCTGCACGATCCAGCCGCCACCGCGGCGCATCCGGTCTGCCAACGGACGCAATCGCCCCGGCAGGGCCGCAATTTCCGCCACCCCCAGCCCGGCCCGGCCATAGGCACCGTCCGGATGAACAAAATCGTTTTGCAGATCGCACAGTAGTAGGGCGGTCGTGGACAGGGTCACGACCGGGTTACGATCACGTTGCCCCAGGCATCGATCCGCGCGATCAGGCCGGGGTCGATCACGGTCGTTGCGTCGGGCTGCTCCAAGATGGCAGGGCCGGCAATCTCTGCCCCAATTGGCAAGGCCAGCCGGTCATGCACAGTGGCAGTGTGCCAGCCGCCGAACCATACCGGCCGGGTACCGCGATCGGCGCGCGCCAGGGACGCGTCCGGTCCGGGCGCAAGGGCGGCCATGTCGAACGCGGGCCGCCGTCCGATTGCGGTAGTCCGCAGCGTGACCAGCCGGATGCCGACGCCGGGCAGGACGCGGCCGAACTGTGCGGCATACGCATGTTCGAACGCCGCATGGATTATGGCGGCGGTCAATGCGGCACCGGGCAACGGCACCGACACGGTATGGGTCTGTCCGACATAGTGCATGTCGGCGGCGTAAACCGTGTCGATCCGCTCCACGGCCAAACCGGCCGCTTCCACGACGTCTCGCGCAGCCTTGCCCTCCGCCGCAAGGCGGGTGCCGAGTGCCGCTGCGTCCAGTCCGTCCAGTGCCAGATTTATCGTCTGCACCTGATCATGCCGGATATCGGCGATAATGCAGCCTAGTGCGGAGGTGACGCCAGGGAAGCGCGGCACCAGCGCCGCCCGCATGCCCACCTCTTGCATCAGCGCCCCAACATGCAGCGCGCCGCCGCCGCCAAACGGCACAACCACGAAACGCTGCGGGTCGTGCCCACGCTCGATCGACACCAGCCGGATCGCGCCGGCCATGCGGGCGTTGGTCACGCGGATGATGGCCTCCGCCGCCTGTTCAGTGCCGAGCCCCAGCGGCTGGCCGATTTGCGTCAGGATCGCCTGCCGCGCGGCATCGACGTCCAAAACTGCCAACGCACCGCCGATCGGGCGCGCAGCGTTGATCCGGCCCAGCACGACATTGGCATCCGTCAGTGTCGGCCGGGTGCCGCCCTGGCCATAACATACCGGACCCGGCCGAGACCCGGCGCTGCCCGGCCCCACCTGCAGCATCCCGCCCGCATCTACCTGCGCGATCGAACCGCCACCGGCGCCGATGGTCGTGATTTCGATCATCGGGGTGCGGATCACTAGCCCGAACTCGATCGTCGCCTGCGCCGCGATTGCCGCCCGCCCATCCACCACAACCGAGACGTCAAACGATGTGCCGCCCAGATCCGCTGTTATGATGCTGCCGTACCCGGCCGCCCCCGCGATCGCCGCCGCGGCAATCACACCTGCGGCTGGGCCAGACAACGCCGTCCGGACGGGTAGCCGCCGGGCCGTCGCGGTCGACATGACGCCGCCATTGGATTGCACGATGTGGAACGGGCCCCCGAACCCGTCCGCGGCAAGCGCCGTGTCCAGCTTTTCCAGATAGCTGCCCACGACCGGCTGTAGGTACGCATTCAGGACCGTGGTGGACGTACGCTCGAACTCCCGGATCTCCGGCAGGATCTGGCTGCTGCACGCCACATGCGCGTTCGGCCAGATGGACGCAGCCGCTGCTAGCGCCGCCTGTTCATTGGCCGGGTTGGCGTAGGCGTTGATGAATACGATGGCCAACGCCTCCGCCCCCAGGGCCAACAGCGCCCGGGCGGCGTGTTGAACGCAAGCAGGGTCGACGCGTGTGCGTACGGTGCCATCGGCCAGGGTGCGTTCGGCTACCTCCAACCGGCAATCACGGTCCACCACCGGGATGAACTCGCCCCACAGGCCCCAGGTCTGCCGCCGGTCACGCCGCCGCATCTCCAGCACGTCGCGGAACCCGGCGGTGGTGATCAGGCCGACGCGGGCGCCCTTACGCTCCAGCAGCGCGTTCGTACCGACCGTTGTGCCATGGATGATAGAGCCCAGATCGCCCACCGCGCCGAACGCCCGCAGGCCCTGGATGAAGCCCGTGGCCTCATCACCGCGCTGCGATGGTACTTTTACGGTTTCGAACCGGCCGCTGGCGTCGTCGAATAGAAATAGGTCTGTGAATGTGCCGCCGACGTCGACGCCAACCGCCCTCATGCGGTGTAGCCCAGGCGGCGGTCACGCGCGGTGGCAGCCGGGTCCCGCTGGTCGGGCCGGCCCCAGCCGCCGCCGCCCGGTGTTTCCAAACGTAGGCGCTGCCCCGCCCCCAGCCGCACGCCCGTCACCTTCGACACTAGCGGTGGCGTTTGCGGCCCGGCATCGGACGCCCACGTAAACACATTCAGCGCACCCGGCCCGCCGCCCAGCACCCCGAACGGCCCGGCGGTGCCGCGTTCGCCCAATAGCGACACCTCGGTATCGCCCAGCATCTCGAGCTCATACACCGCGCCCAGGCCGCCCCGGTGCGTGCCAACCCCGGCTGAATTGGGGCGCAGCGCCCATTGGGT